>JANJUO010000119.1 GCA_024710535.1 bacterium | reverse complement strand
AATTAACTATTTCTTCTTGCTTTTCTTTTTCCATTTTACATCGTAATAGCCGGGACGTTCTTTAACGAATTGTTTCAAGAATTCATTACCATAGCCAACGCCTTTTGGATGTCTGCCATTATCTTTGGTAACGTCATTGATATATCCGTCATTGTATTTCATAACGAGATATTCCCAAAGTTTTCTCCATCTTTCAACTGTTATTTCTGACTGATTCACAGAATATTCTGTTAAATATTTGGCAACTGCGGATTTGTCTTTTTCATACATTGCTTTTGCACCAGCTTCGATTGCTGGTTGGAAAGCGTAGAATTTTTCTTCTAATTCTGATTGAACAAGTTGAATATCTTTAATCATATATGAATATTTTGTGTATGCAAGATTTGCAACAAGATTGAATACCCAAAAGCCAGAATTCATACTAAATTCAGAAATTGAATAGCCGGTGAATGATGGAGGTGCTTCGAGCAATGAGCAATATAAAGGAATATAAACTGTTGTGTAGTTATCATCAACGCCATACCAAAAAACGCCTCCGATTTCGTCAGGCAAGAAATTTCTTGATTGGGAAACAAATGCAAAAGCAGTTTGTTGAGTAGAGATTGGACGCTCAAATCCATAACTATTTACTGTATCGCCTTCAATTTTGAAGCCAAGTGGTTTCCAACGAACCGGACAGCCAAATGGTCCAGCGGCAAGCCCTTTTGTTAGATCGAATTCTGTACCATTGAAATGATCTCTCATCAAAATAACAGCATCTTTCACACTAATTTTCTTGTCAGCTTTGATATATAATGGATAAGGAGTTGCACCTTCGTAAGCACGCCAATAATCTTCTGAAAAATTTTGTGATGGTGCGGCTCTGCGGAATAAACTCCAAACTCTACCTTCGCAGAATAAAGCGCTACCCGGATCTAAAGGATTATATGCATCAACAAAACTAAATGTAGGATTTTTCTTTGCATCATAATATCCCATTTTTTCAGCAAATGTAATTACATCTTTAGAGTAAATACAATTTTCTGGATCATTTAATGGAAATTCTCTGATTCTTGCTTGATTTGCATGAGCAGAAATGTAGCCATCTGGAATACGAACTGCAACCCAAACTGCTCCCTTTTCTTTTGTACCTTTGCTAATCATTTCAAAAATCCATGCTTCATTTTTATCAGCAACAGAGAATGATTCGCCTGAACTGTAATAGCCATATTCAGCAACCAAATCACCCATAACTTTGATGGCTTCGCGAGCAGTTTTTGCGCGTTGAAGAGCAATTCTTATCAATGAACCATAGTCCATAATTGCAGTTGTATCTCTTAATTCATCACGTCCACCAAATGTAGTCTCGCCAATGGCAACTTGAAATTCATTCATATTGCCAACCACTCTATATGTTTTTGCAACTTGAGCAATTTTTCCAAGATATTTGCCCGAATCCCAATCATAAATATCAACCGTTTCGCCCGGTTTGTATGTTCCACCTTGATAGAAATAAAGCGGTTCCATAAAACCACCTGCATCGGCATTATAAGTTATCATAACACTGCCATCAGCAGAAGCACCTTTTGTTACAATTAAATTTGTACAAGCAAAAGCATTATAAGTGTATGCAAAAAACACAAATAAAACAGAAATCAAAGCAATTTTTTTAATCATAAATATTTCCTCAATTTGTAATAATTTCAAAATATAAAAATAAGACATTTTTTTTATTTTATTATTAAAAATTATTTCTATATACTGCTAAAGCAAACAATTACAAACACATGTTTGTTATTGTAAAGTAATTTTTGAGTGTGGAAAAAGGAGTTTATTTTGTTTCGGGTACAGTGATTTTGACAAACAATGGATTGAAATCAATTGATAGTATAACTACTGATGATATTGTTTGGACTTACAATGTTGAAACAAAAGAAACAGAATTGAATTCAGTACCAAATATTTTCAAGAGAAGTTCGTTTGAGTTTGTGCGTGTTTGGTATGGTGGAGATAGTGTTACTTGCACACATGAGCATCCGTTCTTTGAAAATGATGGCTGGGTAGCTGCGAAGGATTTGCGTCAGGGCGATTCGCTCTTTGCTTTTTCAGGTACAAAGTTAAGAATTGATTCTGTATATCAATTTAAGACAGACACTGCAACAGCGGTTTATAATCTTGAAGTAGCTGGGAATAGCAATTATTATGTATCTGCGAGCGGTGTTCTGGTGCATAATTGTGAGACAAAATTATTAGGGTCAGCAAGAAATAATCTTTTAAATGCCGTTACAAATCCAAAATTAAGAAATATTATTAGTGATCTCTATCGTTCAGGTGCTAAAATTGGTTCAGGTAGTTCTATGGATGCTTATCGTTTAGAAAAACTAACTGGTGGTACGGTTGGTGGTAAACTACATATGCAAAAATTAATAATTTACCGTAAGGGTCTTTTAAATGTTTGGAAAAATAGAAGTCAACTTAATTCAATGGATAGACAAATAACCAAACAATTATTACAGGATATTCAAAATGCACTTTCAAATTAAAAAAGATGAAATGTATAATCATATACCGGAAATTATAAAAAAAGAGTTCCCAAATTTTGATCCAATTTTTAATGAAGATGATGGAATTTATTTGATATTTGGAGATTTTTTAAGATTTATAGAGAATAATAAAAATAACGAAAGAATTCTTAAAAAAACATGTAAAATGTTGAATTATTTGTTGTCTGAAGGAGGGCATAAAACAGAGGAGTTAATAATTATTCAAATATATGATTGTATTCAAGATGACAATTTATTGATATCTTTTTTGGAAGATAATCTTGATAAAAATGCGAAAGAAAAGCTAGAATTTCTATTCAAATAAAATGGATAAGAATATACTCTGTTGCTTAAACTGGTCAAAATTTCAAAGTAGATAATGGTATGTTATCTATACTAAGGCTTTAGCTCAGAATTGTTCTTTGAAAATCGAAAACTAAGTGGGTGGATGAAAGCCCGCCAAATTGGAATATTCCCAAAAATTTGTTAAATTGCATATTGGTGCTGTTCCAATTACTTGTACTGATGAGCATCCGTTCTTTGTAAATAATGATTGGAAAGAAGCTAAGGACTTAAAGCAGGGTGATTCGCTATTTGCTTTTTCGGGTGCTAAGTTAAGAATTGATTCTGTATATCAATTTACAACTGACACTGCAACAGCGGTATATAATCTTGAAGTAGCTGGTAATAGCAATTTTTATGTATCGGCGAGTAAGGTGCTGGTGCATAATAAAGCAATGCAGATTGGGAAAATTAGGTTTATGTCTCAATGGGGTTGGCAAGTTTCTAAAGCTTAGAAAAATATTGTAAAACAATAAAAAATGGTGGAACAATCGAAAATATTGGGGGTAAAATTCCAACCGAAACTGAAGCATTGATTTTATTAGAAGATGCTGGTATTAATATGAACAAAATTAGAATTGATCCTGCTCATTTAGCTCCAAATCCACATACTTATCCACATATTAATTATCCTTGACCAAATGGTAGAGGTACAATTCGAATAAATGGTAAATAATTATGAACAATGCAGAATATGAAATTGTGAAAAACACTTGGAAATATGCATCTAATGTATTTAAATTTGATTTTATTACTCCCTATAAAATTAGTTTGGGAAGTAATATATTTGATACTTTTGCATTTTTACCTCAATATGGATCTTATAGCGGAATGGTAATTTGTCTTTTTGATTTTATTAAAAATGGTTCGATTTTCCCTGATTATTCTTTAGTGAAAAGATATGCTAAATGTAATGGAATATTTTTAAGCCAGATTTGTTATAAGCAATTTCTTGAATATGATAAAGAAGTTTTTATTGAATTGCTTGAAGATTGGGGCAGATTTTCATAATTGGCTTAATTGTTTTCTCTTTCTGTTTAGTTTTCTTATAAAACCTGATGGAAATAAAAAAAATGTAGTATCAAATTCGTTCTTTGAAAATGATGTCTGGGTAGCTGCTAAGGATTTGCGTCAAGGAGATTCACTCTTTCCTTTATCTGGTGCTAAGTTAAGTATTGATTCTGTATATCAATTTAAAACCGATACAGCAGTTGCGGTATATAATCTTGAAGTAACTGGGAATAGCAATTATTATGTTTCGGTGAGTGGTGTGCTGGTACATAATAAAAATATTTAATTGTACGATTCGTGTGTACCATTTTGGTAATTTATTGGGTGAAATTTATGTTGATTATTAGTAGCCGTGAATTCAGGCAAAATCAAAAACATTATCTTGATTTAATTGACAAGAATGAAAATGTGATTATTCATAGGGGTAAAGATAAAGCATATAGAATATCTTCTGTTGATGCTAAGGATACTCTTATGAACGAGGAAGAATTCATTAATAAAATTAATCATTCTTTTCAGCAGGCACTTGATGGCAATATTACGCTACTAACAAAAGAGCAACAAAGCATTTTGCTTGGCTTATGAGTTACGAGATTCAAATAACAGCTATTGCAACAGAAGATATTTATAAACTAAGAAAATCTGGCAATAAATCTATTCTTAAGAAATTAAATTTACTATTTGATGAATTAAGGGAACATCCATACAATGGAACAGGACAGATTGAACAGCTCAAGCATTTCAAAGAGCCTACTTATTCACGGAGAATTAATAAAGAACACAGATTAGTTTATAGGGTGTTTGAGGAAAGCGTAATTGTTCTTGTTTTGAGCTGTTATGGGCATTACGAATAGAGCATAATTTTTTGAATTGATTGTTTTTTGTGATTCTATTACTTGTACTGTTGAGCATCCGTTCTTATAAGTATAAATGTATCAAATTATCAAACTAATACAATAATTTATTTTGTAATTTGTCTCAAATCTTGTATTTAATATTTTAGGATGCAAGTAGTTTTAAAATAATGAATTTATATGAAGATAAACAAATATAATGGAAATATTATGACTGATGTTCAATTATATACAAAATTAAATTATCTTAGACCATCTTTGAAATCAGAGGTATATGATTTTATTGATTTTCTTTTAGCGAAACAAAATATTGAAAAAAAACAAAATAAACCAGAATTCGGTTGTGCAAAAGGAAGATTTAAAATGTCGGAAGATTTTGATGCCCCACTTGATGATCTAAAGGAATACATGTATTAATGGATTTATTATTAGATACACATACTTTAATTTGGTTTTTTAATGGGGATGTAAACCTATCTAAAAAAGCATTGAATTTAATTTTAGATGGTAACAATAACAAGTTTGTAAGCATTGCTTCATTATGGGAAATAGCGATAAAAATTAATTTAAACAAATTATTTTTTGACGGCAAAACAAGTGGAGTTGCTGAATTAATTGAAAGAAATGGCTTTCAAATATTAGGGCTGTCAATGAAACATATTATTACTTATGAATCATTAGAATTAATCCAT
>JANJUO010000001.1 GCA_024710535.1 bacterium | reverse complement strand
ATTTAAAGACAAATTGGTAATATTTAAGAGTAAATTATTTTTATATAACAAATTAAAATTATATTTTTATGAGTAAAAATAATAATAGAAATTTCTCTTTTGCATATAGTGATCTAATTGGCAATTGTATGACCACATATAGCATTATGAAAAGAGATGCAGATCAATTTCAAAATTATGGAATTGATTTGGATAAAATTGAAGATTTTAATGGTATGCTTCAAGATTTTATTAATTTTCCACAAGATCAAGAATTAGAAGCAGATTTGAAATTTTCAACTTATACAAAGAATAATTTGGCAAATGATTTGCGAATCAATATTCGTATGTTCAAAGCAAGAGCAATGCTTGTATTTGATGATAAATCAGCTACTTACAATCGTTTTAATAACGGGAATCTGTCAAAACTGAATGATCGTGATTTATATATGTTTGCTGAGGTGGTAAGGGATTCGGCTCAAGAATACTTGACGGAATTGTCGGATGTAGGGCTAACTCAGGAAATAATAGATGAGTTTGCGGCTTTGATCGAGCAGTTTTATAGTGCGATGTATGAGCAATCGCAGGCAAAAACAAATCGGGAAAGTCGTACAAGCCAAAGAGCGAGCAAATCGAATGAACTTTACAGTTTAATGGTGAAATATTGCGAGATTGGCAAAACGATTTGGTACGAAATTAATGAGGCTAAATACAATGATTATTTGATTTATAAATTCCGTCCCAAAAAATCAAAGAAAGCGATTAAGAAAAAAGTTGATTAAATTTCATATAATTAGATTTTTTTGTTTAATAATAATCTAAAAAATTCATATTTTTGTTTGATTGATTTTATGGCACAATTGCAATTGATTAATTTAAATTTTTGAAAATAAATAATTCGATTTAATATGGATAATTCTGAAAAAAATACTGAAAATTATAATAAGCAGATTGGGAATTTGATAATCAAACTTTGGGAGCTTATTAAAAATACTGCAGATTCATTGAAGGAAGCCAAAACTGCGAATGCAGAACTTTTGGAACGCAATGTTTATCTGAATAAAGTTCTCGAAAACAAAGATTCGGGCGAGATGGAATTAATCCAGAAAAATCATCTGCTTGAGAATTCTTTAATTGCGAATAAGAACGAAATCGAGAGTTTGAGGAGCGATCTCGACTCAAAGAATCACGACTTGGAAAAATTGAAGTCGATCGAGCAAAAATATGATATTTTGAAGGAAGATCATCAGTCGCTTGAGCATAAGTACGTTATAATGAAGGAAAAAGCCGGATTTTTGACAACGATAAGCAAGGAATTGACCGAAGAAAAAGAGAAATCTCAAATTCTTGAAGATCAGATTTCGAAAATGAATCTGCAAGTGGAAATTCTACAGAAGGAAAAAGATAATTTCAGCATTGCACAAAAGGAAATTTCCCGCAAAAACCAGATTATTTACGACAGAAATCAATCAATCGAAAACTTGCAAAATAAACTTGCAGAGCAGGAAAGCGAAATTATCCGTTTCAAAAATACTGATGCAAATTATAAGCAAACTATGCTCGAAAAGAATCTTTTGGAGAGCAAACTCAGTGAGGTTCAAGCAGAAATCGCTAAAGAGAAACAAGTATTTTTGCAGAATCTCAGCACTTTGAATCAAGATTATAATTTCATCAAGAATGAACTCGAAACCGCAAATCAAATTTTGATGGAAAAAGAGATATTGATTTCAGAAAATAATAACATTATTTTTAATCTGCAAATTGATATTGAAGACAAAGATAAATTAATCAAGGAATTGCAAATAAGTGAAGATGCCTTATCCAAAGCCAAGATTGAGCTTGAAGAGTTTTTGAAAGATAAATCGCATACTATTATTGAATTGGAAAAATATCGCGAACTTTATTCATTCAATGCAAGTCAGAATGAAATTATAAGTCAGGAATTGGAGAAATTCAAAACGATAATTTCAAATAATGAAGATGAAATTCTTGGTTTGATGGAGTTGAATGAAAAGTTAGAAACTGAAATTAATGTGTTGAAAGAAACAGAAAGCCGCTTGAATGCAAGAGTTCTGGATTTGGAAGAGCATATTTCTGATTCGAATATCATAATTTCCGAAAATATTGCCTCAATCGAGGAATTAAAATCCGAAATCAATATTAAAAATATTCAAATTGGTAATTTTAATATTCAAATTGCCGAACTCGATGACCTGAAAAATCTTATGATTAATAGCGAAAAAGAATTTGCATATAAATTCGAGAATCTACAAAAAGAAGTTTTGGTTGCCAAATTGGATACCGAGCAAAAAGATTTAACGATTAGCGAATTAGAGACAAAAATCAGAGAGTCCGAGCAGTTTATTGATGAATTAACTCGAAAAGAGAGCGAAATTTTCAGAAAATTCCAAGATTTAGAAAAAGAAAAAGTGGAATTGCAAGATACAGCAGAGCGCCTGATAGATAAATTGAAAGCCGCAGATGTCGAGCATAGCGAATTGAAATCAATCAATGAAACTTTGCAAAGTCAAAACAAGAAATTGGCAGAAAGTGCAAATGCTTTGATTCAGAAAATCAATGATATTGAATTCGAAAAAACCAAAACTGTAGAAAATGCAAATGCCTTGCTGAGAGAAATCGAAGAAATTTCAGAAGATAAAAAAGAATTGATGAAATCTATCGAAATTATGAAAGCCGATAGGGAAGATGAACATAAGTTTAATGCTATGTATCAGGAGAAAATTACTTCGCTGACAGCACAAGTTGAAGATTTGACGCAAGAGTTGGAATTTTGCAATTTGCTAAATGCAGAGCTTGAAGAAAAGTTGAAAAATTATGCTGATTCATTGGAAAGTTCGAATAGTCAATTGGCAGAATTGAGTGGTTTGAAATTTCAAATTGCTGATTTAAACAGAGAAATTGAATCAAGCAACGAAAAAATTGAGACGCTAAACAATGATCTTTTGCAAAGCAATATCGAAAAAGAAGAGATGGAGCAGAGATTGATCCGCTCGCTTGAAGTTTTGGATAATGCCAACAAAGAGCGATTCGAATATATGAAATTGGGTGAGCAGGTAGATTCTTATAAACAAAAAATTGAGCAATTAAATGAAGAAATTTTGATTGGCAATTTAAATAAAGAAGAATTGGAGCAGAAATTAAATTTGGCAATTTCGCAAATTGAATCAAACGAAATTTATCAAAGCGAGTTAAATAATCTAAATGCAGAACTTGATGAAATGAAGGTTTCTGCTGAAAATTATAAACAGAAAATTGAGCAATTAAATGAAGAAATTTTGCTTGGCAATTTAAATAAGGAAGAATTGGAGCAGAAATTAAATTTGGCAATTTCGCAAATCGAATCAAACGAAATTCATCAAAGCGAGCTAAATAATCTAAATGCAGAACTTGATGAAATGAAGGTTTCGGCTGAAAATTATAAACAAAAAATTGATGAATTAAAGCAAATAATCGCAAATATTTCAAAGCAAAATATCAATTATGAATCTGAAATTGCAGATTTGAAAGAACAAATCGAGCAGAAAATAGCCGAAACAAATAATGTGCTTGTTGATAATACAGAGATAGAATCATTGCAAAATATTATTGCAGTCAAAGAAAAAAATATCTCGCAATTAAATCAAGAATTACTTTCATTGAAAAACGAATTTCAAATAAATAAAATTTCAACAGCAAATCTACGCGAGCGAACTGATGATTTGGAAGATTTGCTCAAAACGAGATATGAACAAATCAAAATTTTGGAAGCTCAGTTGAATGATGAAATTGAAAAAAATAATCACTTTAATAAAACAAAGAAAGAGTATGTAAATAAAATTGATGAATATATCACCAAAATTGATACTCTTTTTGGTTAAAAGTTATAAATGAGAAAGAATTAATTTTAAAAATTAAAAAAAAATGATAATTTTAAAAATTGATTGCTTTCTTTTTTGCAGTTGATGTGTTATTATAATATGTGGATGTACAATTTTTTAAAAAGAGGACAAATAGAAAATAATCTATACAAAAATTAAATAGTTATTCATAACGGAATTGCTGAATGGGCGTTGCTACATTATGATTTTACCACAATAATTCGGGGATGAGTTATATGGAAGCGTATCATGATGTAAAAGAATTAGACTTGTATTACATTAAAGTTAATGTAGATATCAAGCCCAATTATATCATAACAAAAAGGTATTTAGATATTGCAATTTCGTTGACTATGATTGTAGTATTTCTGCCTTTGTTTCTCATTATTGCACTTGCAATAAAAATTTCTTCAAAAGGACCTGTCTTGTTTCTGCAGGAAAGGCGCGGTATTAACGGTACAATGTTTATTATTTACAAATTTCGTACAATGTATGATGAATCTCCATTCTTAAGTGGTGATTCTGAAGTAGCGGGCAGTGTTTACAAGCGTCAAAATGATGAGCGTGTTACAATAGTAGGCAGGTTTCTCAGAAAGAGCAGTTTGGACGAATTGCCGCAATTTTTCAATGTGTTGAAGGGAGAAATGAGCATAGTTGGACCGCGTCCTTTGATTGATTATATGCTAAAACCATATATGAAATTAGGCGAGATTCGCTGTTCGGTGAAGCCTGGAATTACAGGTCTGTGGCAAGTAACAGCACGAGCAAATTGCCAAACTCTTCTCGATATGATTGAATATGATTTGGAATATATCGAAAATGCGAGTATCATTTATGATATTAAGATTATGATTGCAACTGTTTGGGTAGTTTTGCTGGGAAAGGGCGCCTATTGATTTTGAAGTGTCGGTTGTAACAACCGACAGAACAAAATTATAATTATACTGGATTCCTCGCTACGTTCGGAATGACGATAGTGAAATAAGTCCGTTATTTCGAAGCCGATGGCGAGAAATCCAGAAATAATGTTTCTTCAGTTGTTACAACTGACGAGCAAGAACGTGTCGGTTGTAACAACCAACAGAACATTTTTTCAGTATCAGTCAGTTGTTACAGCTGACTATTATTAGGTGAAATCTCAATCAAACTTCATTGTTATATAATCCTTAATTTTTTATTGATAAAATTACCAAAATAATTTTTTTATTTGAAATCTTTTTTTAATTTTGTATAACATAGAAGTATGTGAAAATCAAATTAATGTTTTAGTTTTAAAGAATGAAGTTTATGTATTAAGACATATTGTTACTTGTTTAATGGTAGCTATATTTTGAATTGAGAGGTTGAAAATGTACGTTTGGAATAAAGAAAAATCAAGATTAAGTTTTAAGGAATTCTTTTGCAAAAGAC
>JANJUO010000598.1 GCA_024710535.1 bacterium | reverse complement strand
GCCATCAGGCAGAGTCCGATCCTATACAAGAATCAAATGTTGATTCCACAAAGATTGTTAAGCCAATAGATTTTCCGAAAATCACTTATTCTGTGGTAGAAATCCGAGATAAGAAACATCGTGAAGAATTGATGCATGAATATCGCGATACGGAAGATAACTATTTGAAGAATAAGATTTTCTGCTTATTGAACAGAAAAGAAAGACGCTTTATGAAAGTGGGAGATAAAGTACTTGTACCTGATTCCATTGCAGATAATGTGCTGCCATATTCTATTTTTCCGAAATTTTATGAAGAAGCAAAAGATATTCCGAAAATAATTATTGTTTCAAATAAATATCAATGTTATGCATGTTACGAAAATGGGGTATTAGTTAGATTTGCCGCCGCTAATACCGGAAAAGAAAAAACTCAAACTTATCCTGGTAGGTATGCTTTAGTTTGGAAACAAATTGAGAGACGTTCTTCATTGGATTCCACTTGGGTAATGCCATATACTTTCAATTTTCATAAATATGCCGGATCTGCTTTTCATCAATTTGATATGCCAGGATATGCGGCTTCGCATTCTTGTGTTCGACAATTCAAAGATGATGCAAAATGGCTTTACTATTGGGGTGAAATGGCAAAGAAAGACGAGAAGGGGCAACTTGCTCACCTAACCGGAACTCCGGTTTTGATAATTGATGTGTTTGATTACACAAACAGAAGATCCGGTCCTTGGGTGAACTTCCGTTCAAATCAAGATTTCTTTATTGAATTACCAAAGAATCCTATGGAATATGAAGAAGCATTGATTCCAATTAGTCAAATCCCTGCTGTTGTTCGCAATGGTCTGCCTAACAAAAAAAGATATATGTATGCCGAAGATACTCTTAGGGCAAGAGGAGTGATTCGCGAAGGCGTTTCTATCACTCAATCTATTGATTTTAATAAGAGAAGAAGAGATAAAGAAGCCCTAAAACGCAAACAAGCAGAAGAAAAGTTAAAACAAGAAACTATTCAAAATCAAATTGATTAGTTATTCTTTCAACCGATTTATTACTTTTTGGAAATCATCGGGGAGTTCGGATGAGAAACTTAGAAACTCCCTACTAACCGGATGTTTAAACCCTAAAGTACGTGCGTGAAGCAACTGTCTTTGGGCAAGAGAAATACATTCGGCAGCTTTTTTTCTAAGTTGTGGCATTTGACCGCTGTAAAGTATTGCATCTCCACCATACGCTTTATCCCCGAATACAGGATGATGAATACTTGCTAAATGAACTCTGATTTGGTGAGTTCTGCCGGTATGAAGTTTCAATTTTATCAAAGTGGCAAATTCATATCTTTCAAGCACTTTGTATTCGGTTTTTGCATATTTGCCGCCTTTTTTTACGATTGCAAATAGTTTCCTATCTCGAGGTGAGCGACCTATATCTCCTTCGATAACGCCTTCATCTTCTTTGAAATTCCCCCAAACTATTGCATTATATTCACGTTCGGTGGTACGATTTGCAAATTGTCGAGCAAGAAATGTATGCGCTTCAGGATTTTTTGCAAGAACGAGCAGTCCGGAAGTATCTTTATCCAAACGGTGAACTATTCCCGGACGAATTTCATCTTTTGCAAAAATTTCACCTTCTGCTTCTGCTTCGTCAATTTCGCTATCTACATCTTCATCCGGCTCATCAACATCTGATTCTATCGCAATAGGACTTCTCATTCCATAATGATACAAAATTGCATTCACCAATGTGCCATATCTATTGCCAAAACCCGGATGAGTTACCATTCCGGCAGGTTTGTTTACAACAATGCAAACCTCATCTTCATGAGCAATGTCAAGAGGTATATTTTGGGGCAGTAATTCAATTGGTGGTGCCTTCAATAAAACACAAACAATATTATCATTCGGCTGAACTTTGCGGCTATTTTTGCCGGACTTTCCGTTTACAATTACTTTTCCAGCTTCGATTGCTTTCTGAACTCTTGCTCGAGTAGCATTAAAAATCAAAGATGTAAGATATACATCAAGTCGCTCAGGTGTTTGTCCTTTTGCAACTTTGATATTGTATTCCTTTTCGATATAATAGGGATGCTGGTCTAAATTTTCCATTTTTAAATCTTAAATTCCTTATAATTATCCGTATGTTCCCATTCACTGCATAAATTTAGAATTCCCCTAAATATTGCATATATATATTCAATTTGTTCCATACTAATATTCTGATGAACTGGCAAACCTATGATTGCTTTTTTCTCATCATAAAAATGCTGAATTTCAAATTCTATTAGTTTATTATGGTATTTTTCATTCAAATGATGATAAAAATAGAAAAATTCCGGAATATTCATATCTTTACTGACTGCCGAAATGTCTTCAATCAAAAAATAGTCTTCAAATTTTTTATAATTCTCAATCCTTTTCTCTATAAGCTTCTCGAAAGTATTGATTTCTTGATAAATTGTTGAGAATGTAAATTGCCTTTTATAAACATCTAAGCAATGAAATTTGTTCCAAATATCCGAATCATTAATTTCCAAATTAACCAAAATACAGCCAAACTGCACAGAAAATAATCTGTTTAATTCAATATAAAATGGAGTTTCAATTTTATTATCAAAAAAATTTAATGAATTATTAATTACTTCAAATCCCAATTCATTCAAAATTGATTCTGCATATAGTTTGTTCGGAATGAAAGTAATTTTTTCTGATTGAAATAATTTTTTGAGTAATTCCAATGCTTCGAATTCATAATTTTCGGTTGGATTTTTGTAAATCGAGGTATTGAATGGCTTATCACTGATTTTGATTGTATATTCTGGTTTATTAAATATAACAGGATATGCAATTGTTTGCCATTTCTTAAAAAAATTATAAAGCATAGGTCTGTATGAAACACCAACATCGATATACTTGAATACACTATCTTTGAAGTAATTAACACAATGCCACAGCAGATAATCTTGAATTCCCAATGATTTTCCTTTTTTGCTCCCTGCCAAATTATTAAGAAAAAGATGATTGCCAACGGGTAATAAAATTACCGCACCAATTGCTTCGTTTTCTTCATTATATGCTATAAACATAAATTCATTTTCATTTAGATTTGTGGGCATATTTGGGTCGTTATAATCATACCACATCAAACGCAAAATTTCAATATCATCGCTATTACCACTAACTTTTTCAATTCTTACATTATTACGAATTGCTTTTTTGATATTTTTTTGAACTGAGTATGGAATAAAATTCCAAACTTCATCAGGATTGAGAATCAATCCGCAACCCTGATGAACAAAATCTTTACTTATATAATGAGCCATTTTTCTTAATAATTATTTCTAAATTCATTTAATAATTCTGGAGTCAATTTTTCAATCTTTCTTATGTTTGCAAATTTATCCAGCAAATCATCAACGTTATACATTGCTTTCTCCTTGATTGTGATTTCTTCGATAATTTTACCTTTGTGCATCATAATTGTTCTATTTCCTAACTCGATCGCCTGTTGCATACTATGAGTAATCATTATAGTGGTTAGTTTGTCTCTTTCGATAAACATTTTTGTTAATCGTATCAGCTGTGCCGCAGATTTCGGATCCAATGCGGCTGTATGCTCATCCAAAAGTAAGACATCCGGCTTTTGAATAACGGACATCAGCAAGGTAATTGCCTGACGTTGACCACCTGAAAGAGTTCCAATAACGTTGTTCATTCTATCTTCCAACTGCATTTCCAAAAGTGCAATTTGTTCACGATAAAATGCTTTATGTTTGTTATCAAGCGATATCCATAATTTGCGAGATTTGCCACGCATATTTGCTAAATGTAGATTTTCAGCAATTGTCATTCCGGGAGCAGTTCCCAAGAAAGGATTCTGAAAAACTCTGGCAATATATTTTGCTCGTTTGAAGTCCGGTTTTTTGGTTACATCCTTGTTTTTGACTTCAATTTTGCCTTTATCAGCAATAAATGATCCTGATATTGCATTTAGCAAAGTGGATTTTCCAGAACCATTTGTTCCGATAATTGTTATAAAATCGCCATCTTTGATTTCAACATCAATACCTCGAAGTGCGTAAACTTCATCAAAAGTTCCTTCGTTGAATTTTTTATGCAAATTTGTTATCTTTATCATAAATTTGTCCTTACTTTTGAAACTGATTTAAGAACTTCATCCGACACCTGGATTTTCATTTTTTCGGCAAGTGCTTTATTGAAATAAATTTTCTCTGGCATAAAATTCTCAATTGAGATATTTTCTGTTTTTTCTCCATCCAACACGCGAATCAATATATTAAGAGTTTCGGCACCAACTTCTTGATAATCTGCTCCAACTGTCATAAAAGCACCACTTTCAACATCAGAAAAGGTATTTGTGAAGTAGGGAATATTTTTATCTGCAAGTAATTTTGCAACAGAATTCACCGCAAGCGAAACAGTAACATCGCCCGAAGTAAAGAAAATATCAATCTTTTTTCCAAGTAATGATTTAACAGCTTCATGGACTTCGTTTGCATTTGTAGCATTTGCCTCAACTAATTCAAATCCGAATTTCTTTGCAAATATTCTTGTTCTCTCTGTACAGGCTTCGGAATTTGCTTCTGCAGGATTCCAAACCATACCAATAGTTTTTGCGTTTGGAAAAACTTTTCTCATAAGTTTCAATGTAGATTCAATTGGCTGAAAAGTGGATATTCCTGTAATATTTTTCTGATGATCGGCTTTTGTTTTTGCAATTCCGGCAACAAAAGGATCTGTAACAGTACCAAAAATATGAGGTATTTCGGTATTTGCTTTGGCACAAAGTTGTAGAGCAATTGTAGAGAATGTAACAATATAATCATATTTGCTTCTAACAATATCATTTGCAACAGATTGCCCGATTGCATAATCATTTTGTGCATTTTTTTCATCAATAATCAAATTGTATTTTTTTTCAAGTCCGAGCTCTTTCACTTTTGCAATAAATCCATCACGAGAGTCCATCAAAGGCTTGCTTTCGCTAAACATAAATAGAGCAACTTTTTTTGAAGTATTCTTATTTGAAAGAAATTCATGCTTTAAAGTTTTGTCGATAATTGTTCCATCTTCTTTAATTATATAATTGAAATCGCTGTACTGCTCTGGTTTAACAGGAATATTCATCAATTTTGCAGTCTTAAGATTAATTCCCTTAACGATGGAATTATATTTTTCGAATGGAATACTTTTTGGATTGACTCCATTCAAAATTCTCCTCAACATTCTTGCGGCTTGGATTCCGCTGGCAGTATAATCGTGTCCATAAACACCGAACGCGCCATCTTTCAACCTCTCGACATCAGCCAAAAATGTAGGTATTTTCTTATGAAGACTAACTTTTGCAATTGCATCAAATGCAGAATAAACAATATTATCCGGTGTTAGGATAAATGCTTGAATATTTTTCTCGGCAATTGTTTGAGCCGCTTGCTGAACTTCCGAAGAAGAATTGATTGTCATTGCCTGCAATTTAACTTTACCATCATTTGCAATTGCTTTTTTCATCATATCGTAATTAAACACTGAATTCGATTGCCCGGGATCATAAAGCAATCCTGCATTTTTTAAGTTTGGAACAAATGACTTTGTTAATTGGAGCAAACTATCCGCCTCAACCCAGCCATAAACACCGGTTACATTTGGCAAATGATCCCTATCGCTTGTGCCGGCACCAATTATGAAAGGATTTGCAACAGTTGCAAAAATTATCGGAGTTTTTGTTAATTTTTTTATTGCCGCTTGAGTAACCGGAGTAGAAATTGTGAGAACAATATCATATCCGCCTGATTCGATTTCATCAAGTATTTGATTTACAGTAGCAATATCGCCGTGAGCATTTCGATAAACAATTTTTGCATTTTCGCCATCAATATACTTCAAATTTTTCAATTCTTCAAGAAAAGCAAGTCTTGTAACGTCCAAAAGTCCGTTTTCGGCAAATTGAACAATTGCAATTTTATAGACTTTGCTTTGCGATTTCTTTTGTGGTGAACTATCATATAGAAAATATGATACTGAAATTAGCAAAATTGAAACCAATCCGATTGCTATCCATTTGAAATTTTTTTTAAATTTCTGCATTTGATTTCTATCATTGGATACTTTCGAAAGGAATAATGTTAATAAAACAAAAACTGAAGTCAATAATTTCAAATCAATTGGATTCATACCTGCATATAAGGCGCCGGCAATAATCAATCTATATAGAATTGAGCCAACAATTGCACTAAATACCATTATTGATAATGATTTGCTTTTGAAAACTGTTTCGCCGATAATAACTGATGCCAAACCAACCATCAATGTACCGATTCCCATTTGAATATCAGCAAATCCTTGATATTGAGCAACAAATCCACCGGCTAACGCTACTAATCCATTCGAAATTGCCAATCCTAATATGTAAATAAAATCAACATTGACGCCGGTTGCTTTCGACATTTCCGGATTATTGCCTGTGGAACGAAGTGTTAAACCTAAATCAGTCTTGAGAAAAAGTACTGTTGCCGTCCAAGCAATTGCCCCAAAAACCGAAAGACATACAAAATACCAAACTTCATTTGCCAAACCGGGATTATATGGATCGAAATAATTAAAAACAGTTGGAAATTGCAAAAGAGGAACATTTGATTTCCCCATTACATGCAAATTTATCGAATATAAACCAATCATAACCAAAATACCGGCAAGCAAACCGGAAATTCTAAGCCAAGTATAAACAATTCCCGTTGCAATACCAGTAATCATTCCGGCAAAAAATGCAATTATCAGAGATAGCGAAGGATCTACACCCATTGTAATCAAAATTGCGGCTACTGCGGCACCGGTTGTGAACGATCCATCAACTGTTATATCTGCAAAATTCAGAATTTTATATGTCAATAATGATCCAATTGCCATCAAAGAGTATAAAATTCCAAGATTTAAAGCGCCAAACCATAGTTCCATTATTTAATCTCCGGAATTATTATACCTGCCATTACTTTCTTGAAGCTCGAATTTCCAAGCAAATGAAAAACTCTCAAAGGATTTAATTCAGTTGTTATTCTATTCACTTCTTTTTCGAAAAGATTGATATCATTATTCATAAAACCTCGTTCATAAACAACGCAATGCGTATGGAAATTTGTGTTATTTGGGAAGAAATTTTTCAATTTCGGATATTGTGATTTTGTCTTGTTGTAAACTGCAGCTCCGGCAACAAGATGATGATTCCATTCGGGCTCCATTGGAAAATTGAACCACTCGGCAAAGTTTTTCTCATCAAAAATATCATCATTATTGTTTTGCGGTTTGTTTTCTCCGAAAGGAACTTTTTTGATATTCATTCCCCATAAACCTTTGCTTTCGAATATCATTACAATGCAAAAAACAGTACTATCAATCATCGATGCTATTTCACTGAAAAAATTGCCAATTTCGGAAGATTCATTTTTCGATTCAGCAAAAATAATTTTTGAAAATTTGCCGGAAAATCCCATTCCGTTAAGAAATTGTTTATTGAAAGAATTTTCGCTTGAAATCATATAATCAACCGTTGGATTTTTTACAGCAGGATACCAAAATAAATTGTTATTGATCAATAAGGAATCGCCAAAAAATTTGTTGAAATCATTGAAATTATCTCCTGCGGTAGCCAAGCCCAAGCCAAATTCAATATTATTCCCAATTTTAACAACATCAGAATCGGAATAATCAGAGGTCAAAAATGGCTCCATTTTTCCAATTGCAGAAAAAGTACCTTTTGTAACATTAGGATTTTCTTTGATCTTGAATTTGAATTCATTACTTTCTTTTTCAATTACATTTGATACAGATTTTGCAGTGCCGGCAGTGAAATTCAATTCGCTAATATCATTTACAAATTGAAAAATCCTCAAAAAGCCGGAAATCTTAAAAATTTCTTTAATAGAAGGAGTTACCCCAAGAAAAGCCATTTTTCCACCAGCAGAGTCGAGTTCCTTTCGCAAACTCATAAAAACTCTAATACCAACACTACTAACATAATTTACTTCAGCAAGATCAAGAACAAATAATCTGTTGCCCTCCAAAATTGATTTACTGAATGCAGATTGCAGTTCAGGTGAAGTAATCCCGTCAATTCTCCCTTTCAAATAAACAAAAGTGGTGCTTTCCTCTTGTTTAAAAAGATAATCAAGCATATTTTTTGCCTTAATGTTAATCAGAATTCTAAATTATTGAATTTCAATGAAACAGCAAACAATAATTAATAAAATTTTAGAATTAATTAATCAACATTCAAGAAATTCAGCATTTTGAACGCGAATGAATATGAAAAGATGGGTTTAGCAATATATTGAGTTAATTGTGAAAGGAATTGGGTTTCGGGGATTGGGTTTAGCAACGTAATTGCGACCTGTTGGTAGAATGCAATTATGTTTTTTCGTAAAAAAACAATCTCTGGATAATTGCATATTTCAATTTCATATTCAACACCTACGGCGTTGATGGTGGGAATAGG
>JANJUO010000585.1 GCA_024710535.1 bacterium | reverse complement strand
CCTATTCCCCAGGTTATAACTATTATGAAGGTTATACCGCTAATATGGCTCCCGGCGATAAAATCAATTTCAATGTCGAATTTGGCTATTCTTATGATATGGGTTTATCTATTTGGATAGACTTAAATCAAGATAATGATTTCGATGATTCCGGAGAATTGGTGTGGAATTCTAGTACAACTCCATCATATTCGGGTTTCCAAGATGCTTTTACTTTGCCAATGACTGCAAAGCCGGGCAGAACCCGTATGAGAGTTATGAGTGAATATTTCTACATGTATAATGGTTATCCTCCATATCCATGTGATTATTATCAATATGGCGAAGCAGAAGATTATGATGTATTTATATCTCCTCCTCCTCCTGATGCGGCAATGGTTTCTGTTGATAATCCAACAACTCCATTTAGTTTGGGCTTCAATGATATTAAAGCTACATTCACAAATAAAAACGATAATCCTTTAAACAGTTGCGATTTCCAATGGTATGTTAATAACAAATATCAAGGAACTTACAATTGGGCTGGAACTATCAAAAAAGATGAACAAATCCAACTTAATTTAGGTTCATTTAACTTCCAATACCCTCCAAACGGTCCTTATGATCCATTTAATATTCAAGTTTATATCAGAAATCAAAATTATGATGGCGTTGATCAAAACTACGGTAATGATCAAATTTCTGTTATGGTATCTCCTGTATTGAATGATGCAGGCGTTGTTGGATTTTATGGTCCTGCGGCTGGCTTTGGTCCCGGCGTTACTCAAGTTCGCGCAAGAGTAATGAATTATGCTCCAAAACCTCTTTCATCAGTTAGAGTTCGTTGGTCAATTGATGGAGTTGAACAGCCATCTTTCAATGCAACCGGTTTGAATATTCCTTATCTTGGCACTCAAGACATCGTTGTTGGATCTTATACATTCTATAATAAAACACCTATGGGACCATTCACAGTGAAAGCTTGGACTGAAGCTCCAAATGCAGTAACTGATGAAGTGAAAGGAAACGATGAATATAATGGCGGTATTGGTCCTTCGTTCGTTCCTGGTACTTATACAATTGGCGGGTACGGAGCCCATTTCAATACTATCACTGACGCATCTTCATATTTGAGCGCAAGTGGTGTTCTTGGAGCGGGAAGTGTAACATTTGAAATTCGTCCTGGCACTTATACAGGTCAGATTTTAATTAATGCAAGTCTTGCAAATAACAATCAAATTATTTTCAAATCATCAACAGGAAGAGCATCTGATGTAACAATTGCGGCTACTCCAACAAATATCAAAAATTATGTATTTTTGGTTGATGGAATGAAAAATATTGAGTTCAGAAATCTTTCATTCAAAAACAATGCAACAAATAATTCTTTAGCCGGAAATATTTTAGTTGTAAATAATGGTAATAATATTCTTGTTGATTATTGTAACTTTTATGGTGTGGCATCCTCACCAAGAAACGAAGCATATACAAACTTAATGTTTTTCAACACTGATAAAGTATTTGTTACAAACAGTATTATTCTTAATGGTGCTAATGGTATCACTAATTATGGCACTGTGAAAATGACAAATTCATTATTCGATAATAATATAATTTCTGATTATAGCTGGAAAGGTATTTTCAACAATTTCTCTATGCCTGATAATCATATTGTTATTACTAATAATGTTATCCGTAATGCTTCAAATCCAAAACCACCTTATGGTATTGCTTCAACTAACGGTACTATCATCAGCAACAATTTGATTGATGGTTTAACAGGAACTGGAACAGATAGCAAAGAAGCCGGTATTTATCTTATGGCTTCAACTACTCCTGCAAATCATACAGAAATTATTGGCAATAGAATTTTGAATTTAGTTAATACAAATGGTATTTTTGCTGAAAATACAAAAATTAAATTATTGAATAATTTAGTTAATAGCAATCTTACTTTGGGTAGCACAATGGCATTATTGAATATCAACAATACTATTGGATATGCTGGAAACAATATGTTCAATGGTGGAAATATCTCAGGTTACAGAGTTGTAAATTCTGCTGATTTCTATTTCTTATATAATACTGTTGTTGTAAATTCTGCTTCTTATCCTGCAGTTTATACAAGCGTTAATGGTGGATTCATTCACAGAAATATTTTCCAAAATAACGGAACTTATAATGCAACAGATTTCTGGGGCACAATGTCTTCAAATGAAAACAACTTTTACTCAGCTGGTGCAAATCAAATGAGATTTAATGGTGCAAACCATACATTGATAAGTTTCCAAAATGCAACAGGATTGGATAAGAATTCAAGCAATAAACAAGTTGTATTCGAAGATGTTGCTTTGAATAATCTAAAATTAAAAACTTACATACCTGAATTATTAAAAGGTACTGCTCTTGCTGGATTGCCTGAGCCAATGCTTAGCGAAATTCAAAATACTGACTTCGAAGGAACTCCAAGAGCATCATTCTATACTGGTAGCGATGAAATTAAATTAGAAATCACTATCGAAGAGCAAACTGACGGTATTATCGACTGTCTTGGTGCAGCAAATCGCAGTGTTTCTGTATCTGCATTTATGTCTTATGGCGTGATTCCTACTTATCAGTGGGAAAAAGACGGAGTTGTTATTCCTGGTCAAACAAAAGAAATTCTTACTTTTGCTAATTTGAAATTATCAGATAATGGTGTTTATCGTTGCTTGATTAAAGGACCTGGCGACACAAAATCTTTATACTCACAAGGCGTTACTGTTTATGTTCTTAATGGAACAGAAATCACAGAAGATCCAAAATCACAATATGTTGAAATTGGTGGAAAAGCATTCTTACAATTTGCAGCACATGTTAATGGCAGACAAGTTGAAGATGCATTGAGAATGAACGAAATATCAATTCAATGGTATAAAGTTAATTCTGGTGGCGATATTGCAATCAAAGATGATGCTAAATATGCTGGTGCAAAGAGCAATATTTTATCAATTAATAAATTCAATACCGCAGATATTGGACAGTATTATGCTAAAATTGAAGGTTTATGCGGAATTGCAACTACTGCAAAAGCAGAATTGAAAGAATCAGTTCTTGATCTAAATATTGTCAAACAACCTACAAACATTGATGCTTGCGAAGGTGCAGATGCAACATTAACTATTGATGCAAGCACTCAAAGCGCCAACAGCATTAAATACGAATGGTATAAAGACGGCGTTGCAATTGTGGATAATGCACAATTCAATGGTGCTCATACAAATACTCTAAAAGTTAGTGATCTAGGCAAATCAGCGATTGGTTCTTACTATTGTATGGTTACTCTTGTTGGTACTTCTTTATCTGAAAAATCAACAGCAGTTAATCTCACTGTTGGATTCAAACCTGTTATTGTAACTCAACCTCAAGATGTTCAAGTTCAAATTAGCAAAGATTTCACTCTTGCAATCGAACTCGAAGATGAAAATGGCGTTACTTTTGAATGGTTCAATGATAGCCAATCTGTAAGCACTGAAAAAACTTATACAAAAACTAATGCACAACCTGAAGATGCAGGTAAATATTGGTGCGTTGTTACTAACGAATGTGGAGAAGAAATGTCCACTATCGTTAATGTTGTAGTTACAACAGGTACTTCCGATGTTACAGACAAAGAAATTAACGGTTACAAACTTAGTTCGGTTTACCCAACTCCATCAAACGACGTTGCTCAATTCAACTACACTATGGCAAATGCCGGAAATGTAAGAATTGCGATTACAGATGTTAGTGGTAAAGAAGTTATGGAAATCATAAACAGTACTGTTGATATGGGTTCATATTCAATCAAAGCAAATATCAGCAATTTATCCAAGGGTGTTTACTACTTGGTGATGAATACTGGTGCTGTTAAATTAATGCAAAGAATTTCAATTGTTAAATAATTGAAACATTTCTTGAAAAATCAAAAACTCCTGCCTAATAAGCAGGAGTTTTTTTATAAGAAAATCAACTTATAACCCAACATTCATATATCTTTTATGCAATATTAAACAAAAAAACATCCGATGTTTCAAAAAGCATCGGATGTTTTTTTTTGAAATCAAGATTCTAATTTCTACTAATAATTATCTATTTGTGCTCTTTGCAAAGCATCTGAATAGTCAATATAAACAGTTTTCCACTCTGTGAATATATCGAATACTGTCCAGCCACCTTCACGATGACCATTGCCTGTGCCTTTCACTCCGCCAAATGGCATGTGAGCTTCGGCACCGATTGTTGGAGCATTGATATAAGTGATTCCTGCTTCGATGTCGCGAATTGCTTTGAATGATTTGTTGACGTCTCTTGTGTAGATTGATGAAGATAAACCAAAATCGCAATTATTTTGAAGTGCAATGGCGTGATCGAAATCATTTGCTTTTGCAACTGCAAGGATTGGTCCGAATACTTCTTCTTGGAAAATGCGCATATTTTCAGTAACATCGGCAACGATAGTTGGCTCGAAGAATGAACCTTTGATTAAATCGCCATCAGTTGCACGCTTTCCACCGCAAATTAATCTTGCACCTTCATCAAGAGCGATTTTTGTGTAATTTTCACAATTCTTCATTGATGTATGATGAATTACAGGTCCAACTTGAGTTTCAGGTAATAAACCATCGCCAAGTCTTAATGCTTTAGCTTTTTCTGCAAGAACAGAAACAAATTCATCATAAATTCCGGCTTCAACAATCACGCGTGAAGTTGCGGTACATCTTTGACCAGTTGTACCAAAAGCACCCCAAAGAGCACCTTCGATAGCAAGTTCGAGATTTGCATCATTCAATACGATTTGTGCATTTTTTCCACCCATTTCGAGTGAGCATTTTTTGTTAGTTCTGCCACAAATTTCACCAATTTTTGTTCCAATATCAGTTGAGCCAGTAAAACCAACTAAATTTACATCTGGATGCTCAACAATCATATTGCCCATTGAACCCTTGCCAAGAACAACGTTGAAAACACCAGCAGGAATTCCGGCTTCTTCGAGAATTTCAGCAAAAATAACGCCTGAATGTGGTGATTCTTTCGATGGCTTGTAAACAACAGTATTGCCAGCCGCCAATGCAGGAAGAATTTTCCAAGATGGAACAGCCACAGGGAAGTTCCATGCAGTAATGATACCGCAAACACCAATCGGCACTCTGAATGAAAGATTCATTTTGTTCATCAATTCTGATGGAGCAGTATGACCAAACAATCTGCGAGTTTCTGCCGCAGAATAATATGCAGTGTCGATTGCTTCTTGAACATCGCCTTCAGTTTCGAAGGTTGGTTTGCCCATTTCGCGAGTCATAATTCTGCCGAGTTCTTTTTTGCGTCTTGTGAATATATCGCCTGCAATACGTAGCATATCGCCACGTTTTGGAGCAGGAATCATTTTCCACATTTTATAAGCAGCTTTTGCGGCGG
>JANJUO010000571.1 GCA_024710535.1 bacterium | reverse complement strand
ATAATAATGAATTGAAAAATATTGCTAAATTAGCTGAAATTAACACTTCAATTACAAAAGTAGAATATGTTGGTGCTGAAAGAATAGAAGTTATTAAGCCAAAACATGAATTAGTTAGTTCGCACATGGGACGCAGAACTTTTGTAACACTATCACTTGAAAAGGGCATGAGACCAGAAATTGTAATGAAAATAACTGGTCATAAAGACTACAAATCTTTCAAACGATATATCGAAATAACAAGCAAAGTCAAACATCAAGAAATGATGAAAGCATGGAATTAGGGATAACTCAGCTATAGTTTAATAGAATATTTACCAATATACAATTCTACATCATCTGGAATAAAACTATTGACAGGTAGTGTTCCAATATGGAGTAAATCACCATCATGAATAATTTTGTATTTGCCTTTACTAATAATTTCTACAAAGTAATCTAAATCTCTTTGATTTTGTCTGTGTTTTTTTGAATCCATTTCTTGAGATAAAAAGGTTTGAACTAAAAATACTGCCTTTTTACAATCTCTGTTTTTTGCTTCTGCAATTGTTCCAGCTACTGATGTTAGCAGTTGATATTTTAGATTTAATTGAACATCTTCCAATTTGCCAAATAGTGCCTTACGCAAATCTTCTATTCTTTGTAAGGCTTTTGATTTAGGATTGTTCTGAAATTTGATTTCTGATAATAGAATTTGGTTTTGCAAATTGTTTGAAAATGGTTCATCAACCTTAGATTCAATGCCAACAACAATCTTGTTTACATCATCTAAAATCAATAAATCGTGGTTTCTTACACCACCTTTATAATCATCAAATTTTGAATTAAACTCTGGTAAAACAATACTTGGAATTACACTAAGCGTTTTGGTTGTATTTGAAAATTCAACGGGCACTCCTTTTATCCAGTTCTTGGCTGTTTCTTTTGCACTTCTGCCATCTTTCCATTGTTTATTCTTCCCTTGCGGTGGACATTGTTTTTTCCATTCATCAATTGTGATGATTGGAATTTTTGAAATTGAACTCTTACAGATAATCATATTATTCTCATTTATATATATATATATCATTAAATATTGCACTCTTGCTTTGAATTCAAAGCTTTGAAAATCATCTATTTAGTTTTCTTCAATAATACTTACAGTAACTCAATGATTTTTAATAATTTTTATCGCTTCTTAGATTGCAATTTACTACTGCATAAATCTATCAGCAAATGAAGTCTATCCATTGTCATTTTTGTACTTTCATCAATTAAAACTCTATCTTTGTATAGCAAATTAAAAATGTTATTCTGAATATCAATCAATTTATTTTCTAATTGTAATAAATCAATTTCTTTATCTGCATTATCAATTTCTTTTTTATATTCAATTAATAATTTATAATAATTAAGTATTGTTTTTTTCTTTCTTTTCTTTTTCCAAAACAAAAATGAAATCAAAATAGTATTTAAAGCTACTACAATTGACATAATTTTTCCAGCCAAACTGAAATAATTCTCAATAATGCTAAGTTCATTTCTATTCAAATAACTTATTGTACCTTCGTTTAATGGTATATAGAAATTTAAATTTTTAAAATTTTCACCAAATAATGCCATATCATTTGAATTTGAATTTTCAACGGCAATTTTTACAATATTCTTTATTATGTTTTTATCTAAACCATTTCTTGCTATTAAAACATTGTCTATTCTAAAAGTTAAAACAGGTAATTTTGGTTTATTTCCATAAAGCTCTTTGGGAATAATAAAAGGATTATAGTATTGATTTTTCATACAAAATGCATCTAATATTGATCCTTTATTCAATAAATCAACTTCATCAATTGAAAAAAAATCAAAGTAATTATGATAATCGAGAAATTTTTTTAATCTACTTGAACTGTAATTATTAAAAGGGGTAAATCCAATTTCTATATCATAAGGCATTTGTTTAAAATTCACAAATCCTTTATAAAAATCTATGTTAGAAATAGTTGAGCTATCATTTTTATAATCATATAAATTATTTGAATATAAAGTTTCTACAAAAGTACAATTATTAGTATCTACTCCTAAGTCAGAAATTAATTGTTTACAGAAATCAATATCATAACTTAGAATTGCTACTCTTTTTCCATAAAATAATTTATTAATATCAGTTTGATAATTATTTTTTCTATATAGTATATAAAATATTTTAGTCGAGATTGGTAACACTGTTGTAATATTATTTAATGAAAAACTATCAATTATTTTGTTAGTTTTTCTATAATTCGTATTCGTAACTATAGCTAATTCGAGGTTATTTTCTTTTTTAAATAATTCATTAAAATCTGATAAGAAATTATAGTTTTTTTTTGTTACAAGTTTTAAATCAATTTCATCTCCATATTTTTGGGATACTTGATATTTGATTCTTTGCATTTTTTTATATTCTATGTAATTTTCACTTGGTGCAACAAGTATTTCAATCTCTTTTTTTTCTTTAGTACATGAAATAAAAGAAATTGCAAAACAAACATACAAAGCAATTTGGATTTTAATCATATATAATAAATCACTTATTTATCTTAACAACAATTCTCTGTTTATTAAACATAGTTTCAATATTTTAGTTAGACCAATTTCTAGTATAACTATTATTCTTTAAACGCCTTTTAGCTAATATTTCACAAAAATTATTATAATTGAATAAAAATAAAATTGATATTCAATTTTTAATTTCCTCACAATTACAAATTTACAAAAAAATCATCATTCATTTATAATGGATGTCCACCACTTTTCTATACTTTGCAATATATAGGAATTTACTTTATCACCATTTTTATAATTATCTATTTCAAATTTGTAACCATCTTCTAATTTTGTATAAATCACAATAAAAAATCCATAATTATATTTTAAGCTATATTGCTTGTTTTGATTTGTAAATTTCTCGCCTTTTCTATTTTGTCTTTTACCATTACTAAATTATAAATATAATTGTTAATAA
>JANJUO010000570.1 GCA_024710535.1 bacterium | reverse complement strand
ATCTTATTATATCAAAATCTTTGGTAATTTAGAAATTTAATCGTAATTTTGTAAGATTTTTTTTGAGAAAGTTTGAAATGTTGAAGTTTTACATACATTGTATCAAGGACGGAGAATATCCTCTTGAGTTAAGTTGCAGTTCAGAATCAGTGAAAAAATTTCAAACTGAAGAGTTCTTTGGAAATATTTTTTTAAACGGGAAAATGCTCAAAACCGGCAATAGATTTACAATTGATGCAAGTGTTAGTGTTAATTGCAAATTTATTTGCGATAGGTCGCTCCAAGAATACGAAGAAGAAGTATCGGCAACTTTTCAAGCAACTTATCTTGCTGATACACAACTTTATATTCAGAACAAAAATAGCGATGTTGATACAAACGAGTATTATTTGCCCGAAGATGAAAAGTACTTAGATCTGACAGATGAAGCTGTTGAGGCTTTGATTGTGAATATTCCGATGAAAAAAGTTGCACCGGAATTCAGAGATAAGGAAATTACAGAAATTTTTCCGGAGATACAAGACAGGATTGTTGAAGAAGGTGCAAGTCCTGCTTTAGAAGATAAATGGTCGAAATTAAGAGATTTAAAATTAAATTAACATAAATTTTATATAGGAACAGAGTAATGCCAAATCCAAAAAGAAAATTTTCGAAGTCGAGAAGAGACAAACGCCGTACACATTATAAAGCGTTTCCTACTCAGACAACAGTATGCCCACAATGCAGTTCTGTGAAATTATCACACGCTGCATGTCCAGAATGTGGATATTATAACGGCAGAAAGGTAATTGCATCTTTATAATTTTGTGAGCTGTTCATAAATGTTATTTCTGTAATTGAAAATAAATAATTTTTTTGAACAGCTT
Source organism: bacterium (assembly GCA_024710535.1). Taxonomy (GTDB): domain Bacteria; phylum Bacteroidota; class Ignavibacteria; order Kapaibacteriales; family UBA2268; genus JANJUO01. Next base: position 3,164 of record JANJUO010000570.1, on the reverse strand, counting down.
TGTTTTTTGTGGAATTTTAGAATAAAAAACCGGAAAATTTTAAATGGCAAAACTTATTAAAATTGCTATTGATGCAATGGGCGGAGATTTTGCACCCGAAAGTGAAATTTTGGGGGCAATTTCAGCATATAAAAATAAGAATGCCGAAATGGATTTTGAAATTGTTTTTGTTGGAATCAAAGACAAAATTGAGACTTTTCTTAAAAAGACCGAAGTGGGCGATTTGAAATACTCCATTTTTCATGCAGATGAAGTTGTTGAAATGACTGATGATCCTTCTGTTGCCCTCAAAACAAAGAAAAATTCTTCTCTTTATAAAGGTTTGGAACTTTTGAAAAATAAAGAAGTTGATGCTTTTCTTTCTTCGGGAAATACCGGTGCCGTTATGTCCACATCTACAATTATGCTTGGTAGAATCAAGGGTGTGTCCAGACCAACTATAGGTACATTTTTTCCTGCAAAACAGGATAAACCTGTATTTATTCTTGATGTGGGAGCCACCGTTGACCAAAAAGCAAGATTCCTGCTTGAATATGCTGTTATGGGGAGTATTTATTATCATCAAGCATACAAAGTAGCAAAGCCAAAAATCGGGTTGCTAAATGTTGGAGAAGAGTCTTCAAAAGGCACTGATGAAATCAAAAATGCATATCAGTTACTCAAGAGCAGTAATTTGAATTTTATCGGCAATGTTGAAGGTAGAGATATTTTTAACGCTACTGCCGATGTTGTTGTTTGCGATGGATTTACCGGTAATATTATTTTGAAATTTGCAGAAAGTTTTCTTGGATTACTTAAGCATAAAATAAAAAATTACTCAGAAAAAAGTCTTTTGAATAAATTGAAAGTAGCTTTGTTGGTGCCAACTTTGAAAGATATTCTTACAGATTTGGATTATCAACAATATGGTGGTGTTCCTTTGCTTGGTGTGAATGGTATAGTTATCATTGGTCATGGCAAATCCACTCCTCTTGCTGTTCAGAATATGATTTTCAGAGCCCATGAGGTTATTAAATTAGAAATTATTTCGAAAATTGAATCTGCTTTAAATGAGCAGAGCAATAATAAATAAAATTAATTATTAAAAAGAAACAAAGATTATTAAAATGTCAGCAACTATTACTTCAATTGCCCATTATCTGCCACCGGATATTTACAATAATGATTATTTTGCAACATATCTCGAAACCACAAATGATTGGATAATGGAAAGAACAGGAATTTCCGAAAGACGCTTTGCAAAAGAAGGTGCAAATTCAGATTTGATTGTGCCTGCCGCCAAAGAATGTATCGAAAAGCGCGGCATTACTCCAAATGATATCGATTGTATCATTGTTGCAACTGTTACTCCGGATCACATGTTTCCTTCAACTGCTTGCGTTGTGCAAAACAAACTCGGAATCAAAAATGCTTGGGGATTTGATTTGTCTGCCGCTTGCTCCGGTTTTGTGTTTGCATTTGTAACTGCAGCAAAACTCGTGGAATCGGGTGCCGTAAAAAGAGTTCTTCTTTGCGGATCAGACAAGATGAGTTCGATTGTTAATTTCCAAGATAGATCACAAGCGATTTTGTTTGGCGATGGTGCAGGTGTCTGTATTGTAGAAAAATCAGATGATCCTGAAATGGGTCTTCTTGACCATATTCTTCGTGTTGATGGAAATGGGGGTCAATATTTAAATCAGGTTGCAGGAGGAAGTTTCAAACCTGCTTCTCATGAAACTGTTGATAAGGGCGAGCATTATATTTTCCAAGATGGTCAGCCGGTATTCAAGCACGCTGTGGTTGGTATGGCAGATGTTTCAGTTGAAATTATGAAGAAGAATAATTTAACTTCCGATGATATTGCATACCTTGTACCACATCAAGCAAATTTAAGAATTATTGCTGCAACCGCAAAAAGAATGGGATTGAATCCAGATAAAGTAATGATAAATATCGAAAAATATGGAAATACTACTGCCGGAACTATTCCGATTTGTTTGTCTGAATGGAATCAAAACGGCAAACTCCAAAAGGGCGATAGACTTATTTTATCCAGTTTTGGAGCGGGTTTCACATGGGGCTCGATTTATTTACGTTGGAATATGAATAACTAATCGGAGAAAATGATGAAAACTGTACTTTTATTTTCAGGGCAAGGGTCACAATATGTTGGTATGCTGAAAGATATTTATGAAAAATATCCAAATGCCGCCGAACAAATTAATAAAAGTGATGAAATTCTTGGTTTTTCATTATCGAATATTTGTTTTGAAGGTCCAATTGATATTTTGAAAGAAACAAGATATACTCAACCTGCAATTTTTATGCACTCCGCTGTAGCATTTGATTTAATAAGGCATAATCTTGAATTTTCGGCTGTTGCGGGGCATTCTGTCGGTGAGTATGCAGCACTTTATTCTGCTGGTGTCTTGAGCTTTGAAGATGCTTTGAAACTTGTTGCTTATCGTGGCAAATTAATGTTCGAAGCAGGCACTGAATTGCCTGGAACTATGTTTGCTGTAATTAATCTCGATGACGATAAAGTTGATGCTGTTTGTAATGAACTTAATAAAAACGAAGATGGCAACGTTGTTGTTGCCGCAAATTTCAATTCTCCCGGTCAAGTTGTTGTTTCTGGCTCGGCTCAATTTTTGAGAGATAATGTTTCTGCGTTCAAAAATGCCGGTGCAAGAATGGTGAAAGAATTAGTGGTTAGTGGTGCATTCCACTCACCTCTGATGGAGCCAGCAAAACTCGAATTAGAAAAAGCAATTAATGAAACAAATTTCAATAATGCAAAGGTTCCAGTTTATTCAAATGTATATGCTAAGCCATTAACCGAAGCAATGGAAATCAAAGAAGCATTGATTGCCCAATTAACTTCACCTGTAAGATGGACTCAGTCTTTGAATAATATGAAAAATGACGGATTCGATAAATTTATTGAAATTGGACCGGGCAATGTTTTGCAAGGTTTAACCAAAAGAACTATAGAAAATGTTGAAATTTTCGGCATTGATAAGGCAGAAGAAATCGAAAAATATTTATAGTTTGAAATTTCTTTTTAATTTAATCTGAATATTAAGTAATTTTGCATTTTTAAATAAGTAAATAAAAAATAAATACATTATGAAATTAGAAAATAAAGTAGCGGTGGTAACCGGCGGCACAAAGGGAATAGG
>JANJUO010000545.1 GCA_024710535.1 bacterium | reverse complement strand
AATGTAATAGATAGAACAAAAACAAAGAAAATTGAATATAGAAACAATTTTCTAAGTATAGAAAAAAATCCTTTCGACTTGATAATGTTATTGTTTTCTTTTTCTTTCATTAAAATTTTAATTAATGCCACAATCCAATTTCAAATATAAAAAAAATACCTGAATTAATAACATATATTGTTGATTAAAAAAAATGTATTAGTTTTGTATTTCTAAATTGTTGGGAGATTGAAAATGACAAAGAAAACATCATTAAGAACGAGAATCATATTTTGGTATAGTTTAATTGTTGCTATATCGTTGGGAGTTTTCGGGCTGTATATATATTTTTCGGTTTCAAGTTTGCTTCATGAAAATTTGAAGAATCAATTGGTTGAGGTAACCAAATCGCTCTCCAAATTTATCGAGGAGAATATTATCGAAAAACCACCATTGAACGAAAAAGCGGTTAATGAAGTTGAGGAATTGGTGAATGAAGAATTTGAGCCAAAAAATGAATTTGTTAAATCAGATACAATTCATTTTTCAATAAATTCAAAAGCATTTCTAAGCAGATTAAGAGCATTGATTAGAAATAATCCATTATTCAGCACAAAAAATTACTATATACAAATTTCAGATACATCGAATAATATACTTTGGAAAACAAGAAATATGACCAAGGAATTATCTATGTTTCCAACATATAGGCAAAGAAAAAAAATCACAAAAGACTCAATTGCAAATGTTTCCGGAGATTATAACTATTTACCTAAATTAATTTTCAGACCACATTTCAAATATAAAGAAGGGGATACAGCATTTGCAACTGTATTGATAAACCACAAACCAGCACAAATATTCTTGATGCGTACGGCACATACACAAATTACAATTGGCTATCATTTAACAGATGTTACGATGGTAAGCGATCATATTATGAATATTTTGATGATTGCATTACCATTAATATTACTGTTTTCTGCCTTTGGTGGATGGTTTCTATCTGCGGTTTCACTTAAGCCAATTGATAATCTTATTCATACTGCAAATCAAATTTCCGTGAAGAATTTATCTTTACGCCTCCCTTACTCTGATATGGATGATGAGGTTGGACGATTATCAAAAACATTAAATGATATGTTTGCACGTTTGGAAAGTTCATTTAATCAAATAAGACAATTTACATTCGATGCTTCGCATGAATTAAAAACTCCTTTAACGATATTACGTGGCGAATTGGAATTATCGCTGGTTTCTCATAAATCCGAAAATGATTATCTGAAAATCATCGCATCAGCCTTGGATGAAGTTATAAGATTATCAAATGTAGTGGAAGCATTGCTTGAGTTGTCAAGAGCGGATATGGGCAGAGTGAAAATGAATTTCACAAAGAAAAGTTTGTCGAAATTGATGATAGATGTTGCCGAAGATTGTGAAATATTGGCAGAAAGCAAAGATATAAGAGTTGAATTCAATATTGCTCCAAATATCGAGGCACATATTGATTCTGTAAGAATGCATCAAGCTATTTTGAATATTGTTGATAATGCAATCAAATATACTGACATTGGCGGAAAAATTTGGATTGAATTAAGAACAGATAAAGGATTTGCTGATATTATCGTTCGCGATACCGGACACGGAATTCCTGAAAATGAATTGCCTAAAATATTTGATAGATTCTATAGAGTAGATAAATCAAGAGCAAGTACAATTGTTGGCTCGGGTTTGGGCTTGTCAATAGTGGATTGGATTGTGAAATCACATTACGGAAAGATTTATGCATTCAGCAAAGTAGGGGAAGGAACTGAAATTACAATCAGAATACCAATAGATCAAGATTATTAATAATTTTATTAAATTTAAAAGTGAGTTTAAAATGAGATTAGATGGAAAAACTGCATTAATCACAGGTGCATCTGCAGGTTTTGGATTGGCAATTGCTTACGAATTTGCTCTTGCAGGAGCAAAATTAATTCTGACTGCAAGAAGAATTGAAAAATTAAATGAACTTGCAGAACATCTTAAAAATGAATTCCAAACAGAAGTGTTTGTTTATGGACTTGATGTACGATCTTATGATGCAGTTACTGTATTTTACAATAACATACCCGAAAATTTCAAAGAGATTGATATTCTTGTTAATAACGCAGGTTTGGCACGTGGAATGGAAACTATTGATAATGGCGTTTTGGAAAATTGGGAAGAAATGATTGATACAAATGTAAAAGGATTACTTTATGTAACTCGAAATGTGCTCCCTGATATGGTGAAGAGAAATGCTGGAATGGTTATTAATATTTCTTCTATTGCAGGAAGAGATATTTATCCTAAAGGTAACGTATATTGTGCCTCGAAAGCGGCGGCAAGAATGATTTCTCAATCTATTGCAGTAGATTTAAATGGCACAAATATCCGCTCTTGCAATATTGACCCGGGTCTTGCAGAAACCGAATTCTCAATCGTAAGATTCAGAGGTGATAAAGATAAAGCAAAAGCTGTATATAATGGCTTGACTCCGCTTTATGGAAAGGATATTGCCGAAATTGCATTATTTGTAGCTACTCGACCCGAGCATGTTATGATTCAGGATATAATGGTAACACCAACGGCACAGGCAACTCCAACAATTGTAACAAGAAAATTGTAAAATATTATGTTATTTTACTGTATTTTCATAATTTAGTATTGTGTTTTATTTCAGAAATTAAAAATTATTTTGGTTAATTAATTATGTATGATATTTTAAGTAAATTTGATCCAGAAGTTTTCAATGCTGTTTCTAATGAATACAATAGACAGATTGAAAAAATTGAACTTATAGCAAGCGAAAACTTTACTTCGCCTGCAGTTATGGATGCTCAAGGATCCGTTCTCACAAATAAATATGCCGAAGGTTATCCGGGCAATCGCTATTACGGTGGCTGTGAATGGGTTGATGTTGTTGAAGATATTGCAAGAGATAGAGCAAAAAAATTGTTTGGTGCCGAGTATGCCAACGTTCAGCCTCATAGCGGCTCCACAGCAAATATGGCGGTATATTTCACATTCATCAATCACGGAGACACTGTGATGGGTTTGAGTCTTGCTCATGGCGGACATCTAACTCACGGCTCACCTGTGAATTTCTCCGGTCGATTCTATAATTTTGTTCCTTACGAACTCGATCCTGAAACAGGAAAAATTGATTATGATAAAGCTGCCGAACTTGCAAAAATTCACAAGCCAAAGTTGATAACAGTTGGAGCATCTGCATATCCACGCGATATAGATTTTGCAAAATTCAGAGAAATTGCAGATTCTGTTGGTGCATTTTTATTTGCAGATATTGCTCATCCAGCCGGATTGATTGCAAAGGGCAAACTTTCAAATCCTGTTCCTTATTGTGATGTAATTGCATCAACAACTCATAAAACTCTTCGTGGTCCTCGTGGCGGTATTATTTTGGTTGGCAAAGATGTTGAAAATAAATGGGGAATCGTTGCTCCAAAATCGGGAAGAGTGAAACGTGTTGGCGAAATTATTGATTCATGGGTAATGCCTGGTGTTCAAGGCGGTCCATTGATGCACGTGATTGCGGCAAAAGCAGTTGCTTTTGGTGAATGTCTTTCAGATGAATTCGATAGATACACTACTCAAGTAATCAAAAATGCAAATACATTAGCAAATACGCTTATTTCCAAAGGTTATAATCTTGTTTCTGGTGGAACAGATAATCATCTTATGCTTGTTGATTTGAGAAACAAAGGAATCACCGGCAAGCAAGCACAATTAGCACTTGATGATTCAGGAATCACTTGCAACAAAAATGCAGTTCCAAACGATAATCAACCACCTTTGATTACATCAGGAATTAGATTGGGAACAGCCGCAATGACTACTCGCGGAATGAAGGAAAATGATATGGTTCACATTGCAGAACTCATCGACAGAGTAATAGCAAATCAGGGAAACACAAAAATCTATGATGAAATTAGGGAAGAGGTGGCAAGATTTACTTCAAATTTCCCATTACATAACAAAATTGAAGCATAGTTTTACTCCTTATTGTTAAAAAAATAATATCCTCAACTGAAAAGTTGGGGATTTTTTTATTCTTTGAAATACAAATTGATTCAAGAATTGATTTTAATATAAATTACAAAAAAAAAACTTCTCGAAGAAAATCGAGAAGTTTTCAAAAATTGAAACTATCTATAGATTAGTATCTGTTTCTGCTTCCACCGTTGCCGTTGCCGTTGCTGCTTCTTCTGAAGTTATTGTCGCCTCTAGTTTCGCCTTGTGGTCTAGCTTGAGAAACAGTAATTTCACGAGTACTTAATTTATATCCATTAAGACGTTCGATGGCATCTGTGCCTTGATTGTCTTCTGGCATATCAACAAATGCAAACCCTTTGCTTTTGCCTGTGAATTTGTCTGTAATTAAACTTACAGATTTAACTTCGCCGAATTGTTCAAACAATTCTTTTAATTGATTTTCCTGAATGCGGTAATCAATGTTTCCTACGTAAATATTCATAACACTTATATAATATAAAATGAGAAAAAAACATAACCAAAATGGTTATATATAAAAAAAATTCAAAAGCAATGCAAGTTTAATAATCTGAAAAAGTAAGTTATGCAGAAACGCAGAAGCTTAGCAAGGAAAATATCAGTCCGAAAAAGGAGATGAATACATTCAATTCAAATTCAAAAAACAAGCGAAAACAACGTTATTAATATTTGTAATTAATAACATTTCAAAAATAGCATAATAATCAATATGAAACAAATAAAATTTTCAAATTATACAAATTATCTTGATTTTATTCAAAAAAAAAAGCGGATTTCTCTTCAAAAATCCGCTTTCCCTTATTTTTTGAATATTATTTCACAATTTCGAACTTGTGAGTGAATATTCCTTTTGAAGTATTCATTTGAATAAAGTAGTTTCCGGAAACCATATCTGCCAAAGATATTGCAACTCTGTTTTCACCAGCAATACTATAATATTCAAAAGATTTAATCATATTTCCAAAAACATCATACATGTCAAATTTTACATTTTCATTTTCAGTCATGATAAATTTGATTGTTGTGATGTCGTTTGCTGGATTTGGAGTTGAAACCAAATATTGTTTATATTCAGGCATCATAACTACTGTACCACCATCAATTGTTCTGAATGACATTACATCAGACCAAGGACTATTTCCAGTTGGTGTTTTCATATTTACTCGCCAGAAAAACCATCTACCAAATTCTAATGTATAATCATCTAATAAGAAATTATTATTTGTGATTTTTTCATTATTGTAAATAATATTGGTAAATGCTTCTTCAGTTGCAATTTGCAAGTTGAAAGAATTTGCAGATTGAGAAAAATCCCATTTAAATAATGGCTGAACTGCGATATTTCCAGATTTATCTTCAGGTTGAGAAGTAATTGGCTTTGGTAATTCATTTGATGTTGTGAAAGACCAACCTTGTGAGTATGGACTATCGCCACCTAAAGTGGAAGCACGAACTCTCCAATAATATTTGGTTAATGGCTGTAATCTGTCTTTTGGAACATTGAACGTAGTTGTTGTGATTGAAGATTTCGTATATACAACATCAGTACCAGCAAAAACATCAGTTTTGCTAATCTGAACAGTATATGTTTCGGCATTGATTACATTAAACCAAGTTAGTAATGGTGATACAGAAACTTCTTTAGAATCGTTTGGAGGAGAAGCAAGGGTTGGGGCAATTGGTGCTTTGTCTGCCGTTGTAAACGACCATACTTCAGACCATTGACTCAATCCGGCATCATTTTTTGCTGCAACTCTCCAATAATATTTAGTGTTGAAATCAAGTTCGCCAGAAGCAGGCAAATATCCGCTTGCATTGATATTTGTTTTATTGATAACTGTACCAATAAAATTGGCATTTTCAGAAACTTGAATATTATAATTATTTGTATTGTCAGTCAAATTCCATGCTAATGCTTGATTTAATCCAACATTCACTGCATTATTTACAGGTGCGGCAAGAGTTGGTGCTTGAGGAGGAGTTGTTTGATTTTTATTAGTCAATTTAAAC
>JANJUO010000526.1 GCA_024710535.1 bacterium | reverse complement strand
ATCACTCATAATACTTTCAGTAATTTGATGACAATTCAAAGCCCAATCATTCAATTGCGAAGGAGCATCAAAAATTGACGCAATCTCAGGATAGAATTGCTCAATCTTGTTCAATCTTTCTTCTCTTGTATAATAATTATCGCGAGCAAAATTATTATTGTGAATTACTGTCATATTCATTAATTCCAAATAGTTAATAATATTTATAAATTTTCAATCAATATTAATAATCGAATTAATAAAATATTTATTGTATTTATTAATATATACAACTGTAAATATAATATATCAAATAATAAAAATTTTATATAAATGCTCTATAATAATATTATAAATTGACTGCTTACTTTTATAAATTGATGCAATCAACTATGAATGTTAATGCATCAATTTTGAATATTATTGCATCAATTAGCAATATTAATGCATCAAAATATAATATTAATTAATCAAATTATAAATGTTAATCATCAATTAGCATTATCATTAAATCAAATTACTATTGTAATTTTTCAAATCCTAATATTATTTAATCAAATATAAATAATAAACAATCAAATTATAATATTAATATATCAATGAACAATATTATTGCATCAATGATAAAAATAAAGAACATTTTAGCCCAATTCCTTCATAAATTTACGAAATTCTTTCATATTTTTCGATAAAATAGGGCATAAATTCTATTTTACTTCTCAATTCTTCTTTATAATTCTTAATCGATAATTTTCCAAATCACAAAAAGAATGCAAACCTATGATTTTTTTGGGATAATTTTTGTTAATTTGATGTAATATTAGAGTAGAATTGCCCTACCAAAGCAATTGCCGCTGTAAATCCGGCATACTATTAAGCAATGACTCATTATTTCATCGCAAATGAATTAAAGCCAACCGATTTGTGGGAATCACTCTTGAATAAAAGACATTAGAACCTCACTCCGAAAGGCTGTCCAATAAGTATAAATTCAAGCAACAAGCAAGGATGCTTGTTCTACTAAGTTTTTATAGTATGTCAAACATCCATATTTGACTATTATTGCCTACAATTATACTTATCGGACAGCCTCAGAAAGAAATATTCAAAAGACATCCGATGTTTGATTCATAATTGCCACAACTCTCAAATCATTGAAACACTTACCCTTCCGAAGGTTTGAAACCTTCGGAAGGGTTCTTACTTATTTTGCAAAACATCGGATGTCTGGGGAGTATTTTTCAATGAAAGACATTAGAACCTCACTCCGAAAGGCTGTCCAATAAGTATAAATTCAAGCAACAAGCAAGGATGCTTGTTCAACTAAGTTTTTATAGTATGTCAAACATCCATATTTGACTATAATTGCCTACAATTATACTTATTGGACAGCCCACAGAAAGAAAAATTCAAAGAACATCCGATGTTTGATTCATAATTTCCACATCTCTCATATCAGAAACATCAAATTTTTGCAAAACATCGGATGATTGAAAACAATCTGCTAATTATTAAGGAATTGTAACGCGAGGAAACCAATTTTCCTAAATGTTTTTGAATGCTCCATCTGATTTCATAGCTTCTAAATGGGTCTCCCATTTATAAAGAGTTGTTATGGGAGTGCTCGGGGAGAACGCAAAGTAAGATTTGGTGAGCGTTGTATTATTCTGTTTGTTAATAGAAGCATCAGGTTTGCCGCTACTTTTAATTAAGCAATCTACAAAGGTTCATTCAAAAACAAAACTTCAACAAAGCAAGAAATTCCATTTAATAAAAAAATGTCTGCACTTCAAATTGAAGGGCAGACATTTATAAAATATTTCGAATATTAATTCTTAATTAATCTTTTTTGCAAGTGCTTACTTTAATTATTGAATATAAAGGGCAAAAATTCAAAAAAGCAGTGCCAATAGGAACTATTGCAATCAATCCCCACAAAGATTGATATACTATTCCAAGAATCGCTATAACAGCACCAAGAATTAATCGAATCATCTTATCAGGTGTACCGACATTTTTAATCATAATAAACTCCAAAAAAAATATTAAAAATAGAGTTAGTCCAAAAATGGATATGATTTATACGATTGAAATCCATATTAATTTTATCCATTTTCGAACTATTCTCTATTTGTTTGTTAAACGAGAAAAATTAATTATTTAGGACTGTTTTAATTTCAAATTCCGGTGGATCTTGAAGAGTTTTCTTTACAGCACATTGACTTGCGCTTCTAACCAAAGCATCATAATATTGAGTTGGGAAAGATTCCGGCACTTTAATATCCAAAGTGATTTTAGAAATTCTGCCTCTTGCTCTATCATAATCAATATCTTGTTCCAAAGTAATTCCTTCAGCAGAAATTCCTCTACTATCGCAGAAACCTTTAACGTAGATGCCGGCACAAGTTGCCAAAGATGCAAGAAAAACTTCAAAAGGAGCAGGAGCAGTGCCATCACCACCACCATATACTGGCTGATCTGTTTGAACAGTGAAACCATTAAAATCAGCGTAAACTTTTTTGTTGCCAGGGAAATAAACTTTCATACCCATTTTATAAATCCTAAATTAAATAATAAAAAACATTTTCAAAATTATATTACTACACAGCAATATAGAAGTTTGAGACAAACTATTATTTTAACATTCTAAAAAAAATTAAAAAAAAATTTATTATCAGAAAGAAAATTTAGAAAAAAAGTTGGAATTGGAGAGATTGCAACTGCCAATTATAATATTTTAGACAATAATTGAACAATTTGAAATGATAGATTGCTTTTGTATTGTTAGATAAGAGATGGATAAAATCAATGTTTCATTAAAATTTTCAAAAATTCAAAAATTAATAAATAATCAAATTAAAATTCTAAATGATTCGTTATTAGATGTCGATATATAAATTTGTTTGAATAATTTTATAATAGAGAATATGAGTGATATTTTTGAACCATCTACTTATGGGTATGAAGATTCTGATACTGATGTGATTGATGAGGTAATTAATCAGTCAAAAGTAATTTTATTTAATGACGAAATTCATTCGTTTGACGATGTGATTATTCAACTTATAAAAGCAATCAAATGCCCAACTGATACAGCAGAACTGCTTGCTTATGAAGTTCATAATAAAGGCAAAGCAGTGGTTTTCTCGGGAGATATGCATGAATGCTTGAAAGTAAGTTCAATTCTGGAAGAAATTGCGTTATTAACACAAATAGAATTTTAGTTGAAAATTTCTCTAATCATATTTTTATTTTTTTGCAAATCAGCAGTTAATTTAATGACTGCTGATTTTGATTTTATTCAAAAAGAAGAATTCACATCAATTATCAATGCAAAAAAAATGCTTGGGAATGTTCTGATTTTTGATTCTCATACTAATAAATATTACTCAAATGATAAAGAGCAGATCCAAAAAGGTTACCTTCCTGCATCCACTTTCAAGATTGTGAACGCATTGATTTCTTTCGATAAATCAATTGCAAGCGATTCAAACAACTTCTTCAAATGGGATGGAAAAAGGCGCCGATTGCCTTCTTGGGAAAAGGATATGAATCTCAAAGAAGCATACAATGTTTCTTGTGTTCCATGTTTTCAGCAATTAGCTCGAACAATAGGTGTAAGCGAAATGAACCACTATTTGAAAATGTTTGAATATGGCTCAATGATTGTTACCGAAAATTCAATAGACAAGTTTTGGCTTGAAGGGGAGTCGCAAATCAGCCAACTTCAACAAATAGAATTTTTGAAGAAATTGTATTTCAAGAAGTTCCCAATTTCGGGCGATAGTTATGGTAAAATCAAATCTTT
>JANJUO010000485.1 GCA_024710535.1 bacterium | reverse complement strand
ACTAAAGAAATCGAAGTTCTATCGGAAGGTGACCACTTAAGAACGAATCTTAGGTTCCAAGACTTAAGCCATGTATTATCAAAGTAATTGGATGTTGAGGTGCTTCGAAAGCCAAACATATATGTCCAGTCTTTTGATATGTTTTGCGCAATCGTTGCATCAACGCCCAAATACTCTGATCCCGCTTGTGCGAACCATAATCGTGTGAATGGCTTTTTCGTATTGTAATATGATTCTTCTATATTTATCAAACTGCCACTTTTTCCGCCAAAAACGACTGCTTCGGAGCCGGTGAGAACTTCTATGTTTTCTGCAAACTCAGTTGCAACTTGATATGGATTGATAAATGATGAAGCTAAGCTATTGATATTTCTACCATTAATGTATGTTGAGTTATTATTGGGCATTCCACCGAAGAAACTATAATTATTATTCTGACCAAAAGCACCTAATCCCATTTTAAAAGCCCGTGTTTTATTATAAATTATATCTGAAAACTCAGCATAATTCATCAATTGTAGATCTCTTTTATTTATTGAAAGAAAATTCTTCTTTAAATTGAATAAAGAGCCATGTCCGGTGATCGGATATCTTTTCACAGTGTCGATAGCAATAGTTGTATCGCTCACTTGCAAAGTATCTGAAACGATCGAGGAATCTCTTAGATTTAATGAATCATTTTTTTTGATTTCATCAAACAATCCGCTCGAAAAAACAATGATCGGACACAAAAATAAGAATATATATTTCATAATTTTAGATCCTCTTTTTACTTGCATAATATCAACTACAAATTTACAAATATTTCGTTTTTAAATATAACTTTTATTTATTAGAAACAAATCAGCAATAGCGATAGCCGCCGCACTTTCAATGATAACAGGCATTCTTAATGCGATGCAAGTATCGTGTCTTCCGCTTATTAGTATCTCACTTTTACTACCATCAGTTAAATTGATGGTATTTTGCGGCTTTGCTATCGAAGAAGTGGGCTTTACTGCCACTCGAAAAACAATTTGATTGCCATTGCTAATTCCTCCATTGATACCACCGGCATTATTTGTTGCAGTTTTCCCATTTGAATCGATAATTTCATCATTCATCTCACTGCCATACATTATTGCGGAGTTGAAACCGGCTCCAAATTCGATACCTTTAATTGCAGGAATGGCAAAAATAATGTGTGATAGCATTGATTCGACACTATCAAAGAAAGGTTCGCCCAATCCAACTTCAATATTATCGATTACGCATTCAATCACGGCTCCAATGGAGTCATTTTTTTTGATTGCCAAGGAAATTTCATTTTCAAAATTATTACTACCGTTAATTTCAATGATTTCAGCGGAGATTTTTGCGTGTTGAATAATCTTTTTTGCGAAATAACCCGCACTTACAATACCAAGAGTGAGCCTTCCACTGGAATGACCTCCTCCATAAGGATTATTGAAACATTTATATTTAATGTAGTTAGTATAATCCGAGTGTCCGGGTCTTGCAAATTGCTTAATATTATCATATTCATTAGAATTATATTCTTTATTTTTGAATGTAATCAAAATTGGAGAGCCGGTAGTGAAATTATTATAAATACCGGACTTGATTATTGGCATATCATCTTCTTTTCTGGAACTTGTACCTTTATTTCCGGCTTTGCGTTTATCAAGTAAATCAATTAAATCATTAATTTCAAATGTAATTCCGGCTGGGCATCCATCAATCAAAATACCTATTTCCTCTCCATGGGATTCTCCATAGATAGAAACTCTAAATATTCTGCCAAAACTATTCATAATTTTGCTCCAACACTCTTTAAATCGTTAAAAAAATTTGGATAGGACTTATCTACGCAATTTGCATTGCTCAAAGTGATACCATTTCCGCTTAATAATGCACTTGTAGCCAAAGACATAGCGATCCTATGATCATTATGCGAATCTACTTCTGCATAATTTAGATTTGATTTTGCTATAATAAAACTATTATCGCTTACTTCGATGTTTGCCCCTAACTTACTGTATTCTTTATAGATAGCTCCTGCCCTATCAGACTCTTTATTAATCAATCTATTGATTCCATATATATAACTTTTTCCATCTAAATTCAGACATAATGGAACCAAGGCTGGTATTAAGTCGGGATTATTAATTGCATTGAAATTCAAACACTTATTATTAATAGCATTTGTAATTATTTCTACAATAATTTTATCTCCTTGCTTGCTATTTTCGTTTAAATTAGTAATGTCAAGGTTTTTATTGAATTCCTTCAATATTAATAAGAAAGCAGAATTGCTCCAATCGTTCTCAATAGAAATTTTATTAGGAATATAACTCTGTTTTCCTTTGATATAAAATGATCTAAAGGCATAATTTTCAATATGAATAGAAAATTTTCTTAATATTTCAATTGTCATATCAATATATGGAACGCTAACTAAATTTTCAATCGTAATTTCAGAATCTCCTTCCAAAAGCGGCAAAGCAAATAGCAATCCCGATAGCAATTGAGAAGAATTATCGAAATTTAGATTGTATTTGCCGCTCTTAATTTTACCGGATACTTCAATAAATCCTTTATTATAATCTATAATTATTTTCAAACCGAGATTTTCAAGAATAAAAATATCATTAATATTTCGATTTTTGAGGGTTCCATCGAAATAAA
>JANJUO010000463.1 GCA_024710535.1 bacterium | reverse complement strand
GCCCCCTAAAGTGCCAGGATCATCACATATTTCATTAACTACCTCAAAATAGTTATTTGATGCACTCATTTCTGGGTTTGCCAATAAGTCACTAGCTTCTTCCTTTGTTACCACGTGAATATCAATAAGGAAAATAACAGTATAGTTTTGAGCTTTACTCAATAGTCCGTCTGAGCCTTGTAATTCAACGTCTGAAGCCTGTTGAGCGAAATTCATTGAAAAGGAACCATCTGCATTACCACGTGCTTGAAGAGAAATTGCATCTTGAATCAATTGCTCTGTGACACCATCGGATCCAGGATATAAGTACAATGAGGCACTGATGTAGATTGTATTGCCAATCATGGAAACCTTTACTCCAAATCCAGTGGGGTCTTTCATAGTTAGTGGATTATTAATCGTGTAACTATACGGCGTTATAAATCTATATTGATCACTCAACGGATCCACACTCAACCAGACACTCAACCCCGAGTTGTAATACCGAGCACCGAAATAATTGTAGCCAGTCTCCGCGTCCAGCTCCTTACCGGAGAACTTGTAGGGCGCATCATAGGAGCTGGAACTTCGCTGGTCCACCCACTGCTCTCCGAAGGGTAAGTACGCTAAAAACTGACAGGCCTCCCCGCTCGCATCGCTAATGAAACTGCTGCTTCCCAGGTGATCGGGGTGGTAGAAGTACTGTTGGGACTCCTGATCGTCAGACTGATAATTATAATCAAGCCATTCCGCAATATTGATTGCTGCACTTATGCAGCAACTTGTTGTCAGGCATTCACAAATAGATTGTATGTCTTGCTCAACTTGTGTGATTTTCTCAGAATAGTTATCCCGCAATTCAAATCCAAAACCTACGACTACCGAATCAAACGGAACTATGACCCCAAGCTGTCCCCCTCCAATCTTGCTTGTAATACGCTCCCCTTCAACAAAGTAATGCTTTGTGTACCCTTGGTTGTCGATGACCAAGTACGGTGATGTGTAAAGCGTAAGATCATCCATGACTGCGCAATTTACCACCGAATCCTTGTTTATCTGCATGCTAGTCCATGCTCCCGATATCTTCATTGCCCGCTCATAACCAGCATTGTAAAGATAGTACGAAAGCGCATTATTATCACTCACAGCTCTGAGCCGATTCTCCTCATCCCAGCATAGAGAGCGGTTCAATTCAACATTATCAATCATCGAATAGTGAGTTAGCATGTTCCCATTGGCATCCCAACTGAATGTATGGGTCTCACTGCTCGTTGAGCTTTGCATACTTTCAATTTTATGCGTGCTCGACACATAGGTGTAATCATTGCTATAGCCGATCTGGCTGGCATTTCCATTGAGGTATAAGTCCGCAGTCTGCGTTTTTGTCAGAATCATGCCGGAAGGGCTGTAAATCATTTCCAGTCCATTAGCCAAATCATTCCATTCTCCATTAGAAGATATGAGCCTGTAAATACCATCATATCCGAAAGATTGGATTGAATTCCCTCCCAAACCATTGGGTAAAACGGAGGCTCGATTCTCCATTGAAGTGATATTGCCCACATCATCGAAAGTATAGTGAACCGACTGCATCGTGTCCAGATTAATATCCAGTGACACCAACTGCTGGAGTCTGCCTGTCAAGTCATCGTAAAAATAGTTGGCAATTGTCCCATTCCCATAACTCATACTACTCCGCCGACTGAATTTATCATAGGCTATACTATCAACATATTGGTAGTTGTATTGCCCTTTCTGTCCGGTCATTTGATTAACCAATCCGCCTAGATCATAGGAATAATTAACTTGTTCGCCATCCGGATACAGGATCGACACAGCTCGTCCCCAACTATCGTAGTCCCACTGTGTTTCGAAAGTATATGCGGGATTTTCAGGCACTGCGAACGTTCGGCGGTTGCGTATTATTTCCCCCATGGAGCCATATTCAAACTCCTGCACTCCGGTGGCATCTTCCATCAGTACAAGCCTACCTGCGCTATACGAGGAGTCTAGGTTGCCGTCGGCATCATATCCTTCACCATATATATACAGCACATTATTTATCGGATACTCAGGATAGGTTACTGCGACGATTCTGTTGTAATCATAGCTATACTGAATCGCTCCAATCTGGTCTAGGTTTGCAGTAACTACTTCTGACAGATTAGAAGCCTTGTCGTACGTCCAGGTCGTAGTACCTGCATCCGGATGGGTCCTTGAAATCCTTCGGCCCATCATGTCATACGAATAGGTGGTTGTCAATCCATCAGGATCAGTGGAGCTAATAAGCTGGCCAATTGCATCATATGCGAAATCAGTCATGAGGGAGTCAGAATCATCAAGCATTGCGACATTCCTCCACGTGAGTGACCTGTAATCTGCTAATGTGAATGCCGAGTTACCCAAAGCATCAATTATTTTCGACATGAACCGAATCTTACCTGCACCATCTGTTCCAAAGCCATATGACAATAGAGTGATAGATGAGTCAGGTGCAGAAATATGCACTTTACGATCCATCACATCGTACCAGGTCGCACTAGGGTTCACAGGATCACAGGTGTCTGAAAATAACAGACTTTTCATGGGGTCAGATTCTAGCGTCGGGTAATAAACATGGGTTATCCTTGAGAATTCGTCATATAGAGCCTTCCCACTTACAACCATTGACTCTGCACCACCGACATATGCATCTTTTTTGGTTTGCACTACTTTCCCGTTGCCATCACTGAATATGACTGTTCGTAAGTGGTTTGAGGGATTTGCAGGATCATAATGCTCTGTAAGCGCACTAATCAGACCGTATGAATCATCCAATTCATAATAAGTGTGCTGAATTGTCCAAGGCACGTTGTCGGCTAACTCTTTTGGCCCCTGCACCGTTAAAAGCCTGCCGCGTGAATCATAGCTGAAATTCATCACAGAACCTCCCTGGTCTGTTGTTGATAGGGGGACTTGGAATAGCGGGTCATATATGGTACTTGAACTAAGTTCAAAGGCATTAACTATGCTCACAGGCAAGGAATTCAAAAGACTGTCATAGGTGTACTCAACCCAGAATCGTTCATTATCTCCGTTTGGGGGATAGGTGATTTTTGCCAGATTTCCATAGATATCATACTCCAAATCTGTCTGAGCGGAGTCATTATCCAAATAAGTATGAATGGCAGTTAATCTGCCAAGAGAATCATAATCCGCTGTCCGTTTTCTCATCAAAGCCGTTGAAACACTATCATAGACAAGAATGGAAATCGGATTAGAAACAAGATGTCTTGCCATGCCCGACTGATCATATTCAATCATGGCATACAAACCATCACTGGCATCATTAATATCCCCCATTGAATAAAATGAAGTAACGTTTCCATAACTGCCATGCACATACTTCTCAATTGTTATAATGCTCGCAGTCGACTGTCCTTCGAAGAAACTATTTTTAATGGTCTTGATGGCCGGATAACCTTGTCCAAAGCAGAAATCTATTGAATCGACGATCTCGGTCCCGTTTTCGATCTGTTTGCGAACCCACTGGTAGCATGTCTCAGAGTACAGGCTATCCCCTGCGTTGGCAAGCTGCTCCAGATACTTCAGCCCTTTGAATAAAAAATTCTGATTGTGGTACTTCTCAATGACCTTTCTGTACAAAGGATAATTTGCAGTCAGGAAATGCTGACTCGTTACCACTTCAGCGTACCCCAGGAAATCGCGCTCATATCTATTGTATTGTCCTCCAGCGTATGTGAATGTTGTATAGCTGGAGTCGATTCCATCTCCTGTATGGCCATCGAAGGTCTTGACCGAGCTGAGAACCCACTGCCTGTTCGGGTTTTCATACGATGAAAAGGGGAGGGTGTAATCTAGTGAGAAAGAACTGCCACTTGAATTGACCACCTCTTCCAGAAGACCTGTCTTGCCGATCTGGTTATATCTCACTGAGATTTTCTCCGGGTGATCAGGATCCCATTCAACCAAATCAGGCATTCCATCACCATCCATGTCGAAGAGTTCGAATTCTGTTCGACTGCTCCCCCAACTTCCTGCAATTTTCGGGTTGAACTTAATCAGGATACCCCAAACCGGAAAGCCGGCAGTGAAGGCTACATTAGTGCCGGCATTGTGGCTGGAACTTTCGTAGAACGCATTGGAAAAGGAACAACTTTGTTCCCCGGTTGTGCCGGAGAATCCGTTTCCAGTATTGAATATAACCTTAAGCGTTGTGCCATCCACTTTCAGCAAGTCATTCAATCCGTCGCCGTTAATGTCATATACCATCATGGTGGTCTGACTCTGCGAAGCTGAGCCATTAAACCCAACAGCAAGGCTGTAATCAGGCTTTGTCACTGATTTGTTGATCAGCTTTTGTAAGTCCTGATTTATACCTATTGACAGGGAGGTGGATAAACTCTGATTAGCATTCAGGTAGGACGGCGCCTTCGATCCAATTGACTGAAATCTATATCCAAGATTCAGATATACTTGCCCATTATTACTAACCCTATCCGGCAGCCCATCACCATTAATATCTAACCACATCCGATGGGTCGTATCCCGTGAGACAGTGGTTTGTGATCCATTACTGAAAGCACAGACCGTGAAATTTGCTTTCTTGGCATCTGAAGCATTTGCATCTGCCTGACTTCTCGTGTACGATGTTCCTACAGAGTTCCCTACTGAGTAATTAATGGAGCTGGCAAAACAATGCTGGGCATCAATAAATTGTTGGTTCCCTTTGTCTAATTGCGACAGCCCTCCCTGAGGTTTACTGAATCGGGTGACCTGGCTACCTACAAGATCCGGATATCTGTCACCGTTCACATCAATAAACTGTACAGTTGGGGCCGACTCAGACATCCCTTTTGTCCATCCTTGATCCATATTACCAACTCCAACTGTAAGCACGTTGGATATCCCTTTACTTCGGGTTTCCAGGTTGATAACCTTAATCGGAGCACCTTTGAAATAGGCTGAATCAGGATAGTCAACTGTAAATGAGGATGATTCAGTTAAATATGTATTGGCAATAGTATCTCGCCCAACATATACTTGTTCGGTAAAGCCTATATATCGGTTATTGACAACATCTGGAACCATTATCAGGAAGGTATCCTGCATTGGTTCAAATGCGCCAAGACTGATCATTTTGCATTCAAGGCTGTCGATTGAGTTTGTATCCACGGCGAATGTGTCAATCGGCATGGTGAATGCCTGTGATGGCTTGAGGAAGTTCTCATTCATTGAGGAGACTGAATTAGCTACAGCGTAATTGTAAGTAAACTGCCCCCAGCCACGGTATAAGGGGCCATAATACCATGGGGCGTTTCCAGACCATTCCGAAGCGACTCCTGCTTGAACATTGCCGATTCCATCAATCAAACATGTGGCTTGTGTACAGGACTCAGCAATCAAGTTGGTGGTAACGTAGTCGAAATAGT
>JANJUO010000366.1 GCA_024710535.1 bacterium | reverse complement strand
ATTAAAAAAAAAAAATGACAACATCAAAATTTTAATAACACCCTGTGGGGTAATATCTAAAAAAAAACCGACTCTTTTTTTCTTAACTTTGCTCACAGAAGCTCCTTCTGTTATTATTCAACAAATTAGCTCTTAATTCTTATTGTAAATATTTGTGTGATTTGCAAAATAGCTTCATCTATCATATAAACGAAATTATCTACTTTTGTTGTAAAGAAGTTGAATGCAACGATTGAAATAATCGCACCGGCAAGTCCACCGGCAGTATTATACAAGGCTTCGGAAATACCTAATGAAAGTTGTGTTGCAGATACTGTACCTGATAATGCCAATGCTTGGAACGCACGAATCATACCAAGAGTTGTACCAAGCAAACCAACCATCGTTGAAATAGAAGCCACTGTGGAAAGAATTACAAGATTTTTTTCCAAAAGTGGTGTTTCAAGATTCACAGATTCATCGATTGCTCTTTGAACTTCAGTGATTTTCTTTTCACTTGGAAATTCATTGTCATTTTCGATTTCTTTGAATCGTTGAATTGCAGCTCTTAATACATTTGCAACAGAGCCACGTTGTTTGTCGCATACATCCAAGGCTTCATCAAGTTTCCCTGTATGTAATAATTTGATAACGTTAGAAATAAATGTTGCAGGAGCGCCCTTTCCTTTGGCTTTGCCAATTGAGAATGAACGTTCGAAAATTACAGTAACTGCAATAATAATAAGTGCCAACAAAACTGCCACAAGTGGTCCACCGGTATAAACTGTACCTAATACATTACCCGGTTTTGGTTCATGTTTTGTTTGAGGGTCGTTGAAGTTGCCGGGATTTCCCATAACTCCATAATAAAATGCAAATGAGATAAGCATTGCCAAGAAAATGACAATTAGATTAAAGTAATTCTTCATATAAACCTCTTTAATGAAAAAAATAAATTGATTGCTTTATTAATTTAATAACTTAATTGCTTCGTCTAATGTTTCGGCTATAGTAAATACTAACGTTAATTTGGTTATAACGAATATATTTTCCAATGATTTGCTAACGTTGCAAAGTATAATTTTGCCATTTCTTTTTATGAAATTTGCATGAGCGGAAATCAACACTCCAAGCGCAGTCGAATTAAGATATGTAACGCTTTCAAGGTCGATAATCAAACTATTATGCTGATTTTCAGCAAAAGATTTGAGATGTTCTTTTAATTGGTCAGTTTCATCTCCACCGATAAACTGTCCTTTTAAGTGGAGTATTGCTCCACCAATTTGCTCTTCGATTCTAATCTGTGACATAAGGCACCCTTAAAAAAATGATAAATTTCAAAATTACACTTAATTCAAAATTCAAATTTAATAATTTTTACAATAAATATTATTCAAAAATTATTTTTATTTCGATATAAAGACACATCAAACAGTCAAATAGTTACAAATTAATTTAAAATTATTAATTATTTAACAATTTATTAACTTTTTGACCTATACAAAAGCGTTCAATCTCGGATAAATCCTTTTCTATTTCAATTTTATATTTATTTTTAAATATCTTATTAATCATATTTGATTGATTATAACCTAATTCTAAATAAAAAAATCCATTATCTTCTAACAATTCATCAAATAATTCCGCAAATCTTCTGTAAAATCCATAACCATCGCTATCATCACATAATGCCATTTTGGGCTCATATTTCAAAACATTTATTGGCAAAATTGTCATTTCATCTTTGCTTACATAAGGCGGATTTGATACAATAATATCAAATTTTCCTTTTGGTTTCTGCTTCAAAATGTCTAAATGAATAAATTCAATTTCGCAATTATTTGAAATTGCATTTTTTTTGGCAATTTCCAATGCAAGCTCCGAAAAGTCCACAGCAGTTACCTTACTATCGACAATTTTTTTTGATAAAGCAATTGCAATACAAGCACTTCCTGTTCCAATATCCAAAATCTTAATATTTGATTTATCTTTCCACTTTTTGATTATAATCTCACAAAGATGCTCGGTTTCCGGTCTCGGAATAAGTACATTTTTATTTACTTCTAATTCAAATTCAAAGAACTGTGTTTTGCCGATGATGTATTGAATCGGCTCATTGTTTCCTGCTCTTTTTAACGCCGCTCTTATTATATCTAATTCATTATCATATAGCGGTTTATCATAAGATATATAGAGCTGTAATCTACTTAAATTCAAAAAATGAGACATAATTAATTCTACACATAATCTGGGAGATTCGATTTTTTTCTTTGTCAAAAAATCAACGCTTAAATTGATTATGTCGATTATTTTATACTCATTTTTGTTCATATTCAACTACAAATCGGATCCAAGCAATGACAACAAAGCCATTCTAATAAATACTCCATGCGTTACTTGCGTTTGAATCAAACAATTCTTATTTGGAGCGATACGATAATCAAGTTCAATACCATAATTTACAGGACCCGGATGCATCAAAACCAAATCTTGTTTCTTCGAGAATTGCTCCAAAGATACACCATAAAATCTATTAAATTCTTCAATTGAAGGAAGAATTCCTGATTCCATTCTTTCTCTTTGCAATCTCAAAACCAAAATAACATCTGCCCATTCAATTGCATCGTTAATATTTTCGATGATATCGCAATCCCACACATTGATATTTCTTGGTAAAAGTGTGCCCGGACCACATAATTTCACATCTGCTTCAAGTGTTTTCAGCATATCAATATTTGAGCGGGCAACTCTGCTATGCATAATATCGCCAACAATACAAACTTTCAATCCTTTAACTGCACCAAAATGTTTGTATAATGTAAATGAATCAAGAAGGGCTTGGGTTGGATGAGCATGTTTTCCATCACCGGCATTCAAAATTACACCTTTTGTGTTTTCCTGCAAAAATTTAGGAACTCCCGAATTTTTATGCCTTACCACATACATCTCAACACCCATCGCTTCAATTGTATGCAGTGTATCGATAAGCGACTCGCCTTTGGTTATACTGCTGGTGGAACTCGCAAATGAAATAGAATCGGCGCTCAGTCTTTTTGCGGCAATATCGAAAGAAAGTTTTGTACGTGTTGATGGTTCAAAAAATGCCATAGCAACAGTTATTCCTTTCAAATCCGAAAATTTCTCGCCTCTTTTATAATTCTGCATAAAAAAATCGGCTTTATCAAAGACAATTTTAATATCATCTCTATTCAAATCAGCCGACTCAAGTAAATATGGAACTGATAATTTTTTTAATTCATTCATCTTAATATTTTAATTAATTACTAAATATATCAATTTAAATATTGACTTTTAAATCAATCTACAAAAATACAAAAAAACTACTTTTTAAAATTGTCTTTTTTTTCAACATTTTGATTTTGAGAATTATTTATGTAGTCTAAATAAATTTCTTTCAATTCTGCTAACTAATCCCCTGCTTTGTTACCTAAAACATACTGAAACAAGCTGGGGTTTGGTTACGAGTAAAAAAAGATATCTTTGAGAAAAAATTTCGCGTTGCGAATAAATTATGGTAATAATAGAAACGCTGGTATATTTTATCGCGTAGCGATTATATAATATAATTTCTGCAAGATAAGGAGAAATATAATAAAAAATGCTTGCTTATGGCAGAGATGGCTTTGTTTTAGCAACGTAGTTGCGAAATATCAGTAGAAAAAAAATTTAAAAAACCGGAAAAGCAACGTAGTTGCGACATACAATCATAATTTATATGCCACTCCTACGGAGCTTGGATTGTTCTTGTTTTTACATTGCTACTAATATTTCGCAACTATGTTGCTAATCTGATTTTTTTCATATCATATTCTTGTATTTTAATTTGAAGAAAAATATTATCGAGTAGCGATTGAATTATAGTAATAAAGGAAACGCAGGTATATTTTATCTCGTAGCGATTAAATAATATAATCTCTACGAGATAATTGGGCATTACATTAATCTATCTATTACCATAATCATAATCTCTACGAGATAATTTAATCGTACATCAAAGTGGCAATTATCTTTCTATAAAAATTCAATCTCTTTGATTTTGGGGGAATTTCCTATTCAATTACCAAAAATTTACTTGAATACTTTTTACTTCCATCAGTCAAATTTAATAAGTATGTTCCATTTCCTAATTCTATCGGAATTCTTAGTTCTGTTCCATTAGGTTCAACACTAAGTTGTCGAATTATTTTTCCATTAATATCAAATATTTCAAGATTAACCGAATTATCAATTAATTCAATTCCAGATATTAA
>JANJUO010000335.1 GCA_024710535.1 bacterium | reverse complement strand
TGAGTATTGATTGATAATTATTTATCAAATTATACTTTTTTGCTATTTTCATTTGAAATCCTTAAAATAATAAATTATTTTAATGCTGTTTCGTTAATAATCTCTGTAAGAATAAATACGGATTAAAACATAGCAGATTTTTACAGATTTTTTAGAAATTATACAGCGGGTTTTGGATGAAAAAGCATTTTTTTGTTTTCTTCATTTTGCTTTTTAGCATTTATTATATTTCTTTTTCTTCATATAAAATTGAATATAAAAGCAATGGGTTCATCTTAAATATAGAAAATATCGAGTATTCCCAAAATTCAAATCAAATTAAAATTATCAATTTGGATAATAATAATTTCAATTTGGAAGCCGATACCAATTTTCAGATGCTTTCATTTTTGTTTGCATATCCTGAAACATATTCCTACAAAATAATTTCTGAAGAATATGATTCTCCAAAGGAGTTTTCTTATTTCCCAAAATTAGAAAATCAAAGTATTGATATTATTAAAGTTGGGAAACTAAGAAATATTGATATTGGGCAAATACATATTTTTCCATATAAATTTTCTGCAATTGCAGGAACAGTCCAACTTTTGAAATCAATCAAAATTGAATTCAACTACAACAATTTAAGCTCCAAAGAGCAAAATAAATTTAATAAGCGTGAACTTTCCTTTTTTGAAAATGTAATAAATTTCGAGCATATAAATAAAATAATCACATCAAAAACTACTGAAAAACTACTGAATAATAATATATGGTATAATAATAATTTAGATTATTTGAAAATTCAAACAAAAGATGATGGCGTTACAAGAATAAAAATGAGTGAAGTGCTAAAAATATATCCGCAATGGCAAAATAAAAGCTCTAAATTTTTGCAAATCTTAGATAATGGAAAGCGGGTACCAATTTATATCAAAAATGATGATGGAACAATCGATTCTGATGATTTGATCTACTTTTTTGGAGAGCGTCCCAAAGGCGACTCCACTTATTTGGATCATTATGCAATCACTAAAGCCTATTATTTAACTTATGACGAATCCGCAACTTCTCCAATAATTGAATTAGCCCAAAATAATTCAAGTAATTACAAAAATATAAATTCAGTGAATACAGAATTCCATATCGAGGAAGATAGCACATATTTTTGGGGTGTTTATTTCCGCGGTTGGCAATTAATTACCGAAACAACTCGAGGCGAGGGCTGGTATTGGAAATATATTTATCCAAGAATAAAAGTGGGCGATTACTATCTGACTGATGACAAATTTACAAATGATTTGCCAATAACTCCTTCAGAAAATCCTGAAGATGAAATGAAATTTTCGATGAACTTTTTTGCTTTTGAAGATACTGCCGGTTGGAAAGGATCGCCTCCCTATCCACCGGCATATTATGATTTGAATTTTTATTTAAATGGAAATTTTACTGCAAGAGACTCGTTTGTGGGCTGGCGTAATTCTACAATGACAGGTTCATTAAAAAGCAAAGAACTATTTTCGGGGAATAATTTTATTGAAGTTATTACCAAAGAATACGATCCAAATACAAATGCTCAAGCTGGTATTGATTATTTCACTGTTGAAGGGAAAGTAACACCCTTTGCATATAAAAGTAAATTTTATTTAGAAGATAATTTTGGTGAAGCTGTTAATTTTTCGTCAAGTGGATACAGCTCGAATGATATTGCCATAATTGATACATCAAATAATAGAATTGCTTTTTTTGAAGGAAAATCAGGATCAACTCTTCGACTTGGCGCTCGGCAATCAGGGAAGTCATTTATAACATTAGGAATTAATGATTCGATTGTATCCACATCAAAGATGGGTTTGCATATTTTTGTGATGAATAATCCAAGTCAAAATAAATATGAATATAAATTTTTTGAAAATAATTTCTCGAATGCTTTAGCTTTTTTGAATACAATAAGCAATGATGCTGTCATAGAGATTGCTTATAATTCAACTATTTCTCTAACACAAGATGTTAAAGACTTCATCAGCAATCTCGGTGGAATTGAAATAAAAAATCTAAATCCTTCAAACGCATATATTTTTGGTACTCAAATAGGAAGTGGAAAATTTATCGAAAAATTATCTCAAAATTCTATTGCTACCGGTTCTATTTTCATTGAGCATAATTCAGGTATTTCATATCAAACCAATATAAAAATGGATGCCGGAAATTATAAGGCATTTATAAATTCTTCAGATTTTTCTGATAATATTGAAATTTCTGCAGTTAATAAAACAGACTTAAGAAATACCGAAATCCAATCAGAAGCAATTTATATTTCACATAAAAATTTCATTGAAGAAAGCAGAAGACTTGCTCAATATCGCGAAAAAACTTTGGGAATCAAAGTGAATGTAATCGATGTTGATGATATATATAAAGAATTTAGTTATGGTAAAAAGCATCCTGAATCAATTAAAGATTTCATAAATTTTGCATATCGAAATTGGGAGAATAGGAAATTAACAGATGTATTGCTCGTTGGCGATGCTACTTGGGATACCCGCAGTGTGATTAGGAATAATCTAACCTATGATTATTTGCCTACTTATGGCTATCCAGCTTCAGATTGGTGGTACACATTGCTTGATGGAGATAGCGATTTATTGGGAGATATTAATATTGGTAGAATTTCTGCAAATACATCATCGGATATGAAAAACGTGGTTGATAAACTCATTGATTACGATACCACAGATGCACGCCCCTGGATGAAAGAATATCTCATGATAATTGGTGGCTATGACGAAATTGAGATTAATCGCTTTTATAATGATTCTTATGATTATTTTAATAATTTAATTACAGAATTTCCATTTGGTGGAAATATAAGTTATGTGAAAAAAACAGCAGAAGGTGGAACTTCAAATCTTCAGGCAAACGATATCATCAAACATATAAATCAAGGGAAATTGATGACTATATATGTTGGGCACGCATCTGCGGAAATTTTCGATATGGATGGATGGGAGGAGCAAAATCTTTCAAATAAGAGCAGATATACAATTTTATCAACTATTTCCTGTAATACTGGTGCATTTGCCGAACCATATTTCCGTTATTCGAGAAACGAAAGATATTTGCTCGCAAAAGACAAAGGAACAATTGCCTCACTTGGCTCAACTGCTGTTGGCTATGTTGGACCACATTTAGACTTAATTTATAAATTTACAAAAATTCTTGTTGACACAACTGAAATCGAGCGAAGTATTGGTCAGATTTTTTCAAATGCAAAATTGCAGATTCCTCAAACTACTTTTGGTTACCGATTAACAAATTGGCATTATAATTTTCTTGGAGATCCATTAACAAGATTCAGAGTTGAAGAAAAACCAGAATTCTACTATTTGAAAAGTAACATTCAGGTACAAAATCAAAATGGCAGTACTAATTTCAATGAAAATGACTCAAAAGCAATAATAAATGGAACAATTTTTAATAATGGTATAGCTTCAAATGAGAGATTTGATTTGCTTTTGATTCGCGATTATGAAGGCAAAATCGATACAACGAAATTCTATGTGCCAGGCTTATATTTCTCATTGCCATTTTATTTGGAATTGAATATTTCGCAAATGCCCGGAGTTCATAAATGCAGTATAGTTATTGATCCTTTGAATAAAGTTGATGAAGCAAATGAGTTGAATAATGTTTACACATTTAATTTCACTGTTTATAAAGATGGTTTGCTTGTTCTGGATCCCAAAGCAAATACTAATATTGATTTGAATAATAAAATATTTAGATTTTTGAATCCATTAGCAGATGAGCAGAAATTTGAATATGAATTTTCTATTTATGAAGATAATAGCACAGATTCTAAATTATTAATAAATAATTCAACAGAAAAGCAGGATAAATCAATAATTATCAAGGAAAATTATATCGATTGGCATCCGGAAATTGCTCTCGAAGAGGGAAATATTTATTATTTAGGACATAAATTAAAGAACTTAACTATCAATAAAGAAAGCGATATTCAATTACTGCCATTTTATGCAGAAAACAAAGATATTGCTCAGAATTTGACAATCGGAAAATTTGACTCCAAATCACAAATTGAAAATTTTGATATGAAAAATTTTTCTTTAGATACAAATTCGAATCTAAAAATTTCAAATAATGCAAAAAATGTTTTTATTTCGGGCTTTTGCTGTGGAGACGAAACAAAATTCCCCCATGCCAAAATCATTGTTGGCGATTCTATTATAACAAGTAATAATTTCAATAAGGGTTTCAATTTTGGTATGGTTTCCGCCAATAATAATGATAATAAATATAGATATACATATTTTGCATCATATTATGTTTGGGATTATTGGAGAATTAATCCGGATGGTATCGATATGATTAATTATCTACGCGATTCTGTTCGAGATGATGAATATCTTCTTGCCACAAACAATGAATATGGATTTGGTGCTTATATAATCAATACTTTTGCCGATACCACGCATCATAAAAATGGAACAATCGACTCAATTATTGCCACTTTTGAAATGTTTGGGGGAATTCTGCCAAGAACAATTAAGCCGATAATTGAACAATATAGAATTTCTGATGACCCTGTTGCAAATTTCGAAGCCTTTCGCTCGGACTATATTTTCACTTACAATTTAATTGGCTGGAAAGGTGCAAAGCCGGGCACAGTCTATGAAAAACTAACATATAATCGGGATACATTGATTCTGGAGGCACAGATTTTCCGATATAGCGATAGTTCGAAAATGATTACAAACCGACTTGGACCTGCAAAATATTGGAAGAAATTCAATATTCTTGGTAATATTAATCATCCAGAAGAAAAATCGACTATGATACTTTATGGAGTTGATGAGTCTGGCAATATCAGCGAAATTTACAAAGGGAAAATTACACAAGAATTGGATATTTCAAATCTACAAAATATCCGTTATATTTTTGCTGAATTATCTTTGAATATTGATAATTTTAATGTTGCTGATATTGCTGATTATGATAAATTTGAAATTAGAGGAATTACAGCGGAATATGAAAGTATGCCCGAACTCGCAATTATCAAAAGTGAAACAAAATTGGCTGTTAATAATGAACTTCGCGGTTATGATTCTAAAATTAATGCGAAAATCGAAAATATTTCACCAAGAGCAAAAGCTGACAGTTCGGATTTCTTGATCAATATAAAAAGGGGCGGTTCCGAAGAAGATAAGCGGATTAGCAATACCGGTATATTGCCACCGAATAGCAATATGGAATTCTCCGAAATAATCAAAACGGATAATCTTGATTCAGAAAATGTAATCTCATTGGTTGCCGATTATAATGATAAAGCAATCGAAGAATATACATTTAATAATTTCGATGAAAAAATTCTCAAAGTTGCAAAAGATACTATCAAGCCAACAGTTGAATTGATTATTGATGGAAATTTGCATAAAAATGGGGATTATATACAAATTAAGCCAGAAATCGAGATCAGGATGTATGACAATTCGCCACTTTTGATTACAGACGAATACAGCATCACTGTTCGATTAAATGGCTATATGCATCCATATCAGAGAACGCTTAAATGGAGCTTTGATCCGGTAAATGACGGCACAAATCTTCGTGCAAAATTCAAATTAAATCCGGATTCCATTCAATACGAGGATGTTTTGATTATTATTTACGCAAAAGATGCCGAAGGAAATCGCGATACAGTTGAATATACCGCAAAAGTTACTTTAAAAGGTGCAAAATTTGAAAATATTTATAATTATCCAAATCCGTTTGCGGAGACGACAGCATTCTCGCTAAACTACTTTGCACCAATGAATAGCGGCAAAGCAATTTTCGAAATATTTGATATTTCAGGATATAAGCATAGAATTTTGAGCAAAGAATTAGTCATTGGCAAAAACACAATTGAATGGGACGGTCGCGATCATAATGGCTATACATTGCCAGCAGGTCTCTATTTCGTAAGAGTTTCTTATGATGGCTATACTTATATTGAGCCAAAAGTCCATAAATTATTAAAATTTGAATAATTATTAGCTTTGATAGACAAAAACTGATCGAGCCTGTCCAATAATAATTTTGGGCAATTATTGTCAAACAAGGATGTTTGACCTACTGTTTAATAAAGACTTAGTAGAACAAGCATCCTTGCTTGTTCCTGAAATTTATACTTATTAGACAGCCTCGGAACAGAATTACTTGTTCTGGCGGAACAAATAATTGTTCAATTGCTTGCAATTTGACAATTTTTACTCACATCAATAACGTTTAGCATCGTGTCAATGACATTTAACAGTATGTCAATGACGCTTAACAGTATGTCAATGGCGTTTAACAGTATGTCAATGACGCTTAACAGTATGTCAATGGCGTTTAACAGTATGTCAATGACATTTAACAGTATGTCAATGACATTTAACAGTAAGTCAATGGCGTTTAACAGTATGTCAATGGCGCTTAACAGTATGTCAATGAGGTATAACTATGTACTAATTCAGAGCAATATTAAAAATGGGTCGTTAAAATGAAACTAAGTACTTAGCCAACTTATAACAGCGCTTAGTTTGTGTATAACAGCGCTTAGTTTTAAGAATTAATTAACAAAAAAAATAAATAGGGATGATAAACCATTCAGCTTTGTCTGTTGTTACAACCGACTGAACTTTATTTCTGGAATTATAATTCATCAATAGCCAATTCAAAGAATTTAGTGATGCTTGGCTTCTCTTCTATTTTGATTAATTCTGCAACTACAGGGATAATTTCAGCATTAAGTATCGTTTTCAATTTTATAATTTCCCCCAATGCGAATGCACTGCTCCAACGTACCACTGTGCTTGTATCTTTTGCATTAATCAATAATTGTGGCACAACTTTGCTTAATTGTTCGGGAAAAAGATGAGCAATATTGCCAATAACTTTAGCCGATTCCCATTTTACTCGTGGAGCAGTTGATGAAATGTTTTCTGCAACAAAATCAAACAATTCTTTGTTGGCAATTTCGGGTTGCTTTTTTGTTGCGTATTCAAATGCTTCAATGCAATTTGCTTTATCCGGATTGGACGATTTATTTGCAAAGTTGATTACTTCATCAATTGAATAATTACCATTGAGAATATAATTCGAAAAGAAAGTCGATTTATCGCTTGGTTTAAGCGTTTTATTATTCAATAAAGTTGATATTTCCATAAATCTTAATTTTAGATTGATATTAAACAAATAACCCTGCGAATATCACAGGGTTATTTTGACGATTAACTATGAATTTAATGATTAATCTTCTGGATAAAGAATCATTTCAATCATTTTATCTGTTTTGAGATATTTCTTTGCCGCAGATTGAATATCTGCAATAGTAAGTTTTTCAACCATTGAATTGAAATCAGTTACTTCAGATTTTTCTGTTTTGAAATAATCAGTATTGTAAATTTTTCTCATCCACCAGTTATTTTCTTTTGAACCGGTTTCGTATTCACGCTTCAAAATTTCTTTTACTTTTACCAAATAAGTTTCATCAATTGGTTTTGAAACAAGTTCTGTGATCACGCCTTTTGCGGCTGTAATAAGTTCTTCAACTCTTGTTGGAGATGTTCCAAATGAAATAGAAATTACATATTCATTTCTTGGGAATGGCACTGCTTGACCATTGGCGCCTATACCATAAACACCGCTTTTATCTTCTCTGATAACTTCTCTCAAACGGATGCTAAATACTTCGATCATTGCGCTGAAGTCGAATCTGCTCTTTGTATTCCATTCAAAATCACCAGGAATAGCAAGTCTAACTGTGCTTTTTGGTTCAATTCCATTTTTAACGATTTTTTTCATACCATTAGAAGGGTAACGTCTTTGAACATCTTTCCAATTTTCAGTTGATGCTTTGCCTGGCAAACTTGCAATATATGTTGCAACAAAATCTTTGAATGAAGCCATATCAACATTACCAACAAAGAAGAATTTGAATTCACCAGCATTTGCAAATCTTTCTTTATAAATTTCGAATGCTCTATCAAGATTGATTTTTCTTAAAGTTTCTTCTGTTATAGGCATACTACGGTAGTGGTGTTGCGAAAGAGTAACCTGAACTGAATCGCGGAATACTTTATCAGGTGATGCATTTGAATTTCTGATTTGCTCAGTTGTTTTTGCAATGAAAGATTCAAATGATTCTTTGTCTTTTCTTGGGCTTGTGAAATATAAATATAGAAGTTGGAAGAAAGTTTCTGCATCTTTCGGAGAATAAGATCCGTTGAATCCTTCGCTTAATTCGGAAATATACGGAGAAACATTTGCAACCTTTCCTGTTAATAATTTTTCTAATTGTGTAGAAGTGAATTCAGAAATACCACCTTCATCAACAATAGAAGCGGCAAACATAGCATTGATATAATCATTATCGCCAAGTAAAGAAGTACCGCCATAAGAATATGAACGCATAATTACTTGATCATTTTTGAAATCAGTAGTTTTAACAACAACTTTTGCTCCATTTGACAAAGTCATTTCCACTGTGCCAAGTTTTTCATCTTTTGTTTCAGAAACAATTTTGCCGGGAGTTGGTTTTGATGCCATCAAAGGTTTTGTTACTGCATCATCTTTATGTGCTTCAAGATTTGAATTTTTAACTTTGTTATATATTGCAAGAAGTTCTTTTTCAGTAGGAACTTTGATTTCAGGTTTTTCAGGGACGTCAACAGTAATAACTAAACCTTCATCTCTTATATATGATTTCATTGCTTTATTAATATCTTCAAGAGTGATTTCATTCAAAAAAGTTGTTGCCATTTTATGCTCTAATTCAATGCCTGGCATAGATTCGCCATCATGGAAATAAGCGGAAAGTTCTCTTGCAAATGCAGATGATTCTGTTTTGTCTTTTTCTTCAAGAGCCATTTCAAATCCACGAATTGTTTCTGTTTTTGCTCTATCGAGTTCGCCTTGGGTAAATCCATGCTTTGATGCACGAAATACTTCTGTTAAAGCAGTTTCATAACTTGCATTCATATCTTGAATTTTTGGAACAACAACCAAATTAAATACTTCCGCACCAGCAAGAAATCCACTATAACCGCCACCAGCTCCTAAAAATGGAGGATTTGCAGCTTTTGTCATTTCTTGCAATCTCAAACTAAACATCTGTGATATCATATTTTGAAGCAAACTTCTGCGATAATTGCCATAAGTATATTTATCTTCATGCTCTTTATGCTTCCAATAAAGTGTATATCTCGGCATAGGAAGTTCTTTGTCAGTAGCAATCGATACTTTTATATCTTTATGAATGTCAACTTTTGTATAATCAATTCCTCTTGCATTGTCTGGATTTTTCACATCGCCAAAGCCGGTTTTGATCATATTTTCGATTTTAGCAACATCAATATCGCCAACAACAATAATTGCAGAGATATTTGGGCGATAAAATTCTTTATAATATCTCAAAAATGCTTCTCTTGGTGCATGTAAAACAATTGCAGTATCGCCAATTGGCATTCTTTTTGGAAACATTGTTCCGTAAGCAATTGCAGGAAAATGTTTTTCGAACATTCTTGATTGAGCATTTGAGCGAACTCTCCATTCTTCAAGTATTACACCACGCTCTTTATCAATTTCTTCCATATCAAAACTTACATTACTTAGCCAATCTTCCAAAACAAGCATACCGCTTTCGAGCAAGCCTGCTGAATCTAATGGAATTGTAAGAGTGTACATAGTGCGATCGAATCCGGTGCTTGCATTAACATCTGCACCAAATCTCATACCTGTGCGTTCAAGAAAACTAACAAGTTCACCTTTTGGGAAATTCTTTGTTCCGTTAAAGCACATGTGCTCAACAAAGTGCGCCAAGCCAGCTTGATCG
Organism: bacterium; assembly: GCA_024710535.1. Taxonomy (GTDB): domain Bacteria; phylum Bacteroidota; class Ignavibacteria; order Kapaibacteriales; family UBA2268; genus JANJUO01. Next base: position 26 of record JANJUO010000335.1, on the reverse strand, counting down.
TCATCTTCTTGGATGGCGCCGGCTCT
>JANJUO010000328.1 GCA_024710535.1 bacterium | reverse complement strand
TTTTAATTCAAAATATATGTGGGAAATTGATGTTTGGCATAAAAAAATAAAATTTGGAGTAAAAAATTCAGATATTAAAATTCCATGGGAAATGAGTAGATTTCAATTCTCATATATTTTATTTTTGGCTTTTAAGATTTCAAAAGATAAAAAATATGCCATTGAATTCAGAAATTTATGCTTGGATTTTATGGCGAATAACCCCCCAAAATTTGGGGTGAATTGGAAATCTCCAATGGATGTTGGAATAAGATCGGTAAATATGATTTATACTTATAATTTATTTGTTAATAATGGCTTTGAATTTGATGAAAAATTTCAAAATATATTTGCTGAATATAATTATGTTTCTGCAAAATTTGTTTATCAAAATCCTGAATTTAGCGGTGGTCAGCGTGGCAATCATTATTTATCTAATGTCTGCTCTTTGATAATAATTTCACAATTTTACGATACTTATGAAAGTAAAAAGTGGTTCGAATTTGCTATAAATGCATTTAAGAAAGAACTTGAATTTCAATTTTTGGCAGATGGCGGCAATTTTGAAGCATCTATGAATTATCATTTTTTTGCTACTGAAATGATTTTTACAACTTTATTCTTGCTTAAAAAAATTAATAAAATTGAATTTCAAAATTTAATATTAAAGCATGAGATAAACTCCAAACTTGGATTAATTAAGAGTTTCACATTAAATAATCTTCAATTGAAATCTGAAAATTATTATACCGTCTCACAAATTGGAGATAACGACAGCGGTTTTTATTTGCCGATTTTTATGGACATTAATTCTGAAGCAAATGGATTTGATACTCAAAACAAATTTGGAATCAAAAAATTAATTGATAATTTCACCGAAATTAATTTCAAAAAAATTGAAGTGAACAAATTTACAAAATATAATGATTTTGGCATTGCAATTTATAAAGGAAATAATTTTCATTTTGATATAAGATGCGGATCTGTTGGGCAATATGGTAAAGGCGGGCATGCTCATAACGACCAACTCTCGATTACTTTATCTGTTGAAGGCAATGAATTTATCGTTGATTCTGGTACATATATTTATACTTCATTTCCTGAATTGAGAAATAAATTCCGTTCAACGAAAATGCACAATACACTTATTCTTGAAAACAATGAGCAAAATCCGATAAGTGATAATTTTAGTGATTTGTTTTGGATGAGTGATAATTCAAAAGCCAAAATTATAAAAGCTGAGAAAAATATTTTTTCGGGCATTCATTATGCTTATCCAAAAGAACATAAAAGAGAAATTAAAATTGAAGATAATAAAATTTACGGAAAAGATTTATGTGTAATTGAAATGCCGAAACAAGCAAGATTTCATTTGCATCCTAATGTTGATATTAAATTAATTAATGAAAATGAAGTACTTGCTGAAATTAATGGCACTACAGTTGCTATAAGTTCCGTTGATGCAGACATCAGAATTGAAGATAGTAATTACTCCAAAGAATATGGAGTTATTGAAAAAAGCAAGGTTATTATATTAGAAAGTGTTAATTTTGAAATTACTTGGATGATTGAGATAAAAAAATAGTATGATGGATTTATTAGATAGATATATTTTGAAGCAATTTGCGCTGACGCTGATTTTTGCAGTATTGGCACTTTGTATGATATTTATAATCGTGAATTTGCTTGAGTCGCTTGATAATTTTCTTGATAGCAAAGTGCCAACTTTGATTATCGCTCAATATTATCTCTATTATTTGCCGGCAATTATGCAAATTCTGCTCCCAATTGCGACACTTGTTTCCACTTTGTTTACAATCGGTGGCTTATCAACATTGAATGAAATAACGGCAATGAAGTCGGGCGGCAGAAGTTTATATCGACTTATGCTACCGCTTTTGATGTTCACTTTGATGATAAGTTTTGTTCATTTATGGTTTAATGGCTGGATTGTTCCGGTTGCTAATCAATACAAACACGAAATTGAGGCGAAGTATTTAAATAAATCTCAGTCTGGCGGAACAATTTATAATCTTTTTTTCAGAGATGCTCCCACTCGAAATTTGGTTATTCAATATTATGACTCAAAAAATAAGTCAGCTGGAATTGTTTCTGTGGAAGAATATACAAGCGAAGATAAGCCAAGATTGAAAAAGAGGTATGAAGCCGAGCAAATGATTTGGAGCGATTCTTCGAAAAAATGGATAATGAACAATGTAATTATCCGCGATTATTTTAATCCGCTTGTTCAAACGCAAAAATTAGCGGAATATCCGATAAAGCTCAATTTAAGCAATACCCAAATTGAACAATTAAAGAAAAATGATCAGGAAATGAATTTAGATGAACGAAGAAACTATATAGATTTATTAAAGCAGGGCGGGAAAGATGTGCGAGTGCAATCAATCACTTATTATGGTGATTATGCTTTTCCATTTGCTAATCTGATAGTGATTTTGTTTGGTGTGCCATTTGCATCAGTTCGCAGAAAGGGCGGTATTGCCATTCAGATTGGAGCCGCAATGATAATATCTTTTGCTTATATGCTTTTTACAAAAGTAAGTCAAGTATTAGGTAACTCAATGAATTTTCATCCTATTCTTGCGGGTTGGGTTGCTAATATAATATTTTTCTTTGTTGGTTTAATCACAATTTTTAGAACAAAAACATAAAATTATATGAAAAAAATTGATACTTTTTCATCTTATGAAGGCAGAGAAATTCTTCATAGAATTTTTCAGAAATTGAGATATGAAAAGCGACTAAGTTCGATGGTCAGTTTGATTACCTTATGGCGAATTGCTTGCTTCGAAAAGCAAATGAACAAATATCTTAACGAAGATATTTCGGTTGCTCATACACTCGGACTTTTTAGCGGAACATTCTTGTGGATGGAAGAGATTGTAAATAGATTTTATTTCTCAACAATTAATTCATTTGTGTATTTTGGTGCGGCAATTCTTTTGGTTTTGATTGGTATGCGCCGTTTTAGTGATAAAGTTACAGATGAAATTGTTATTGCCGGAATTATTTTCGAGGCAATGATGCTTATGATGGTTTTTGTGCTTATGCTTTTTTCTCCAAAAGAAGACACATATTTGGAGAAAAATGATGAAAGCACCGAAACAGCTGATTTGCAAAATGATTTGCTTGATGAAATTGGAGAAATTAGCAGGGATTTTGCCGGCTCGCTTGTTCAATTGGAGAAATTAACTGAAACCATCGAAAAAATGAATGAAAATCAAGAGTTGATTGCCGAGCGTTTGGAGCAAATTATGGAGAATTTTGCAATGCAATCTGCTCCAAATCCGCAAATGCTCGATGAAATGAAACTTGTGAATGTTTCACTTAATAATTTTGGAAATAATTTGAATAGTTTGAATTCTCAAATTGAATCTCTTCGTAAAGAAGAAATTGAAATTGCAGTTCGCAAAGAATTTGAAAAAATAATATCAAACAAACTGACTTAATATGAAAATTGTTCCATATAAAAAACGAAAAAACATCGAAATATACTTTGTTCTGTATCTTGCGGCATTGATATTGCTGATTCCGGGCAAAGAAAGCGATAAAACTCCTCACACAGATGAGTTTGGCTCGCCATTATTTCAACTCGATTTTATAGTTAAAGCAGAAAAAGCATCAATGAATTTTCTGATTTCAATGGATTCTTCCGGAATGAAATTGGTATCTGCCGATTCGATTAATACAGTTTTTTATACAGGAAATGTGGAAAATGTGAGATATGAGTTTATTGTTGAGGATTTGCTTCATCGTAATAAACTTGTATTGACTTCTAATGAAAATAATTCAACAAAATTTTTCAAAGTTATCAATGATGATAAAGAGCAAGCCGCAAAATTTTTTTGGTATCCATCTTTATCGGATATGAGCAATAAATCATATCTTGTGAATGTAATTGCAACTGCGGTTGGAAAGTCCGGAAAAAATAAAGGTAGCGAGCTGAAAAGTGTTACTCAATTTGCTCTTAACATAACTTTTTCAAATCAAAAAAATGATTATTTAGTTTTGCAAAATATGCAGAATGATTCTATGTTGACAAATATAGAGCAGCCAGCAAATACAAACTCACAATTAATAGTCCAAACCGGAAATATAATTATGCTTCCTCAGCAAGATGTGATTAGGACTATTGCTTATGGAAGATGGCAAAATATTATAAATGTTAATGGCTTGAATCCAAAAACTGATTTATTGCGTCAACCGGTTCTAACAGTGATGAAAACTGCCGAAGATGATCGTGCTGGTACTGCTTATATCAAAGGTTATTCGGAAGATTGGATTACTATTGAAGGTATTGCTCCATCCTATGGTTCGATGAAAGTAAAGCTTCAACTTACAAGAAAATATGATTCTCAAGAAAAAAGCATAGAATTTATGATCGAAAATCAGCGTCTTGGAGAGCCGAAATTTGCGAATGTAATCTATCCGGGAATTAATTATAAAATCGAACCAAATTTGCCATTACTTACAATGCAATCAACAAAAGCAATTTTGCGAACGAGTGACGGCAAAAGTGTGCTTTATAGTTCAAACGAAGGTGCACCTTTTTGGTTTTCTCCATCAACAAATGATACCGGAAAAATTTTGGAATTAATCAGATATATTGATAATAACCAAGTTGGACAGAAATATTCTATCAAAGTATCGGGTTATCCATTGCCATTGATTACAAAAGTTGCCGAAATTGAAAAAAATAATAAATTAAGAATTTTCACAACAAGTTATGGGATTTATAATAATGATGAAAATATTGTTACAAGACTGGAAGTGCTTGAAGGCAATATTAAAGTAAGGGAAATTATTGGATTGAAAAGCACTGATAGTAACAAAAATCAGCATCAACAGGTATTTGAAATAACCAATGTTAATAACAATCCATTAGTTTTCAAGATTAGAGCTGTAACAATTAACGGCTCAAAATCATCAATTTTGGATTACCCATAAAAAATAATATGAAATTTGAATATTATACGTCAATACTTTTTTAAATTGCAAAAAAATTGAAAATGAAAAACAGAAATAAGATTTTAAGTTTAGTTTTATTTGTTACAATAGTGGTTTTAATTGCTTCTTGTGCATCAAATAAAGGTCCGGAAACCCGCCCTGTTGATGAGATTTATAAAGATGCAGTAAAATTATATGAAGATGAAGATTATCTTGATGCACGCACTCTTCTTGAATTGATAAAATTGCAATATCCCGCAAGCCAATTTGCTGACGATGCACAGTTTCTTTTGGCAGAGATTCATTATAAAAGAGATGAATTTATAATGGCGGCTTTTCATTATAATTTGTTGCGAAGAATATATCCCGGCAGTGAATATGGCAAAATTTGCTTGTTTAAAGCCGCTATGAGCCATTTCAATATGTCGCCCACTTTCGATAGGGATCAGGATTATACACGCAAAGCAATCGATGCATTCCAAGAATTTCATTATATGTATCCATCTGATTCACTTTTTAAAGAATCTTCGGATAGAATAATGGATTTGAGAAACAAACTTGCTTATCGTGAGTATTTTACAGCAAATCTTTATATTAAAATGGAAAGTCCAAACTCTTCCATTATTTATTTTGATGCTGTAATCAATAAATATAATGACACAAAATATTATGAACTGGCTTTTGTTGGAAAAATAGATGCATATTTGATAATGAAAAGATACGATAAAGTGCGAGATATGATTTATCTATATAAATCCAATTTCCCAAAAGGCGAAAATCTACCAAAAGTAGAAAAGATTCTGACTGATATTAGCGGTTTGTAATTATTATCATTGAATATTTATAAAAGAAATGTGCCTTATTATTATGATATGGCACATTTTTTATTTTCTATCTAATCGCAAGTTGCTACAAATGACGACTTTACTGCTCCATCAGTTGTTACATCTGCGAAATCTCCTTTAGCTTGATACAAAAGAATGGATTTATTCAAATATTTTCATAATTTTGTAGTTGATTTTCTGTGTAATTGTAAATTCAAAAAAGAAAGAAAATGGACAAAACAAAAATATTTAGAATGGCTTTTGCAAATATTTATCCATTATACATCCAAAAAATTGAAAAAAAGGGTCGTTCAAAAGAAGAACTTGATTCAATAATCATGTGGTTAACCGGCTACGATAAACAAGCATTACAAATGCAAATTGATGAAAAAGTTAATTTTGAATTGTTTTTTGAGCAAGCTCCCTTACTAAATCCAAATTCATCAAAGATAAGTGGCGTGATTTGCGGCATACGAGTTGAAGATATTGAAGATGATCTTATGAGAAAAATTCGCTATTTGGATAAATTAGTTGATGAATTGGCAAAAGGTAAAGCAATGGACAAGATTCTCAGGAAGTGAGAATTTTTTTGCACCAGAGGTTGTTCAATAAGAATAATTTTTGATAATTATTGCTAAACAAGGATGATTGACCAGTTATATTTATATAGACTTAGCAGAACAAGCATCCTTGCTTGTTGATGAAATTTATACTTGTTGGACGGACACGGAACAGTATTTCTGGATTTCTCACCTGCGGCTTCGAAATGACAGAATACAAAAAGACATCCGATGTTTGTTTTGTAATGGACACAACTTCAAAATAAGAATCATTAAATTTTT
>JANJUO010000287.1 GCA_024710535.1 bacterium | reverse complement strand
AATACAGCCGCCGCAAATGACGTTGCAGAGTGACCTGAAAAAAATGAGCGTCTGCCGTCAGCCGAATTTTTGACATCATATTCTACATCGTTTTGATAAATAAACGGTCTATATCTCTGAACTGCTCCTTTTGTGATGTATGGAACCGATGCGGCAATTATCATAGTTTGAAGATACATAGTTGAAATATCAATTATATCTGAATTTATTTTATTATCAAAAAGAAAATAGCTCGGCAAAAATGCGGCTGTTAGAAGCAATCCGTCACTCCAATCTGAAGTGCTTTGGCTGAAATTCCCAATCCACAATTTATCAAAGCCATTAATATTATCTTTGGAAAGTAAGTCAATTTCTGCTTTGGTGATAGGATTTACATTTTGATCCAAAAGCAAAGCCACAGCACCTGCAGTCGCTCCAATTCCAAAAATGCTAAGTTCTTTTTCTGTGCTTAATTTATATGGATTTTGCGAAAAAACTCCTGAAATTACAGCCAGAAATATTATAATTGCTATTGAATTTATCATTTTTTGTCCTAATTTAATCTTTTTAATGCAATTAATGTAATATCATCGAATTGACTTGTTGACTTTGAATATTCATTTACAGCGTTCACAATCTCGGAAATAATATTGTCTGTGCTTTGTTCCGAAAATTCCAAGAGTAAGGATTTTGTGGACTCTTCTCCAAAATCTTCGCGTTTAATATCTTGAGCTTCTGTAACGCCATCGGTGTACATCAAAATAACATCATCTTTATTCAGCCAAATCTCACCTGTATGGTATTCAGGTGGCTCATCGGTAAATCCCAAAATCAAGCCGCCATCACTCAGTTCAATTATTTCTTTGCTCGCAGTACATAAATATGGAGGATTATGCCCTGCATTTATATAATAAAATGCGCCATTTGTAACATCCAAAACTCCGATAAATGCCGTAACAAATTTATCAGGGCTTGTATTTTCATAAATTGTAAGATTTAGTTTGAGAATCAAATCAGTTAGCGTGATATGAAGCGGTGCAAGAATGCGTAATGCCGCCTGAAAATGCGCCATAATCAAAGATGCTGGCATACCTTTTCCGGAAACATCGGCAATCACCACCAGCAAATGCTTCTCATCAAGCATCAAAAAATCATAATAGTCACCACCAACATGACGCGATGGGATGGTTGTTCCCGCAATTGAATAACCGTCAATTTTAGGAACAAATTTTGGAAGAAGATTTTTCTGGATTTCAAGGGCAAATTTCAGTTCGCTTTCTAATTTTTTCTTCTCAATTTCTTCTTGAAAAAGGCGTTCGTTCTCCAAAGCGGATGCCGCAGTATTGCCTAATGCCTGAATAAATTGTAAATTTCTTTCATCGAAATCCTCTCCGTTCAATTTTTTCCCGATAATCAAAAATCCGGTAGTATTGCCGGCAACTACCATTGGAGATACAATTCTAATAGCATTCTGCTCGATGATTGCTCGACATTCAGAATTAATTTCAATTTCACTGATTTTTTGGGCAAACAAAGATTGCGAGATATTTTCGAGCAAACAATTATCAAAATCATAATTGAATCTGTTGATCAAACTTGTGAAATTACTTTTGTTTGTAATTTTATAAACAGCAAATCTGCTCACCATCATTTGCCCCATTAAATGAAGTGAGAGCATTTTGATAATTTGCTCGCTGGTTAGAAATGATGAAAAATCGCGTCCCAACTCAAAAATCGCAGATAAAAGTTGATTTCTCTGATCTACTTTCGATTTTGCACTTTGTAATTGCAGAAGATTTCTTGCATTTGCAATAGCATTTGCAGTAATGCTTGATACTAAATTTATATATTCAAATTCTTCAATTGTAAGTTCGGCTTTTGATAAACTCTCACCAAGACAGATAATCGCAACAAGTTCACTATTATGAAGAAGCGGAATTAAAAGTTTGATTCCGGCATTATAAAGCATTGAAAACTCCACAATATTTTCAGTTAGAATAACTATATCATTCAAATCGAATTGTTTAATTGGAGAGATATTCAATTTTGATTTATTCAAAACAGGATAAAAATATTCATTATTTGGCAATAAAACGCAAGATTTGAATATTTTTAATTTACCCATCAGACTTAATACTGTAGAATTTAGAATGAAATCAACATCAGCCGATTCATATAAACCATTGCTCAAATCAATGAGAGATTTCAGATTAATAATAGTAGAATTTGCCATATATATTTATCATTTCAAAAATTGATTATTAATATTTTAATAACGAACAAACAACTACAAAATTAAAAAATAATCAAGCATTTTTTGAATAATATTTAAGTAAATGATTATTTTCTGGAATTGTTTATTTCATCCGATGCTTTTGATTACATCGGATGAATAATTATTGTGATTTCTATTCTTCAGCAAAAACAATAAGTATATCGTTGTCTTCGATTTCGAATTGCATTTCTTTCTTTGGATTGATAAAAAACCCAGATTCCTGATTGCATTTCAAATAGCCAATTGCAGTTTCATCGACAAGAGAAGCCGCTTTTAAAAGTTCAGCAAAAGAAATTTTTGTACCCTTGGGGAAATAATTATCGGCATTTCTCAAATAAATTTCCGAACCTTCTGCTTTGAAT
>JANJUO010000260.1 GCA_024710535.1 bacterium | reverse complement strand
ATCAATATATGTTATATTTTTGCATAATTCCTTAATAAAATTACTTAAATCTTTTGAAATTTTGGATAAAGCAGTACTAAAATTATGTTTAAACTCTCATTTCTTTCATCGAACTATCAATTGACTAAATTCCAAATCTCTAAAAAAGTGTAAATCTATTATAGTTTTTGGATAAATTTTGATAATTTGATGCAAAATTACAGTAGAATTGCCCTCACAAAGCAATCGCCGCAGTAAATCAAGCGTACAACAACGCAGTTACTCAATCTTTCATCGCAAATAAAGCAAAATTTAAGGCAATTGTTTTGAAAATTCTCAAGAAAAGAGCTTATGGAATGAATAAACATCAATATTTGTTGATATTCCTTGACTTCGATAAACACTTCGAGTGCTTATTGAGCCTGTCGAAATACTAATTTAGTCAACGGAAATATACCGCTCATTGAGTTGATGCGAAGCATCGTATCGAAATGAGCAACGATGGAGGGGATTTGTACTCTGGATTCAGATCCTAAAAATCGCAATACATCAAATGTTTTAAATTCAAAACGCACAACGTTCCATTTCCATTTAATCTTCGAGAGATTGCTAATTTGAATTATATTATCAATCATATTAGATTTATGGTGGGCGAGGGGAAGATTCATCTTTAGCAAACTTGTTCTCAAAGAATTTGAATAATTTCATTAAATTCAAGTAATTGCATTTCGAATTTCAATATTATCACTTCGGCAATTATTAAATACAATTAAAATTCCAATAAATTATTAAAAAATAAAATCCTGTTGGCTTTACTTTGCAAAGATTTCCATTAAAATGTGGCATAAAGTTTGATGATGATATTTTTTTAGGAGAAACAAATGAAAAAATTTATATTGTTATTACTTTGCTTTGGAATTTTGGTTGAAGCAAAATCACAGGAAAATTTTCCTATTAGTTTTGGTCCGCAATTGGGTATGAAATTCGGAGTAAATGGAGTTGAAACTCCGCTTGGACGTAAGAATGGCATTGCTCTTGCAAATTTGCCCGATGCCGGAATCCATGTATATATGCCACTTACAGAAAATTATCCTCTTGGAATTTCTATGGATGTGCGATTTTCGCCTTATTCCTTTTTTATTATAGAAGATGCAACCGACAAAAAATATCAGCACAGTTTCAATTATTTGGTGTTCAATGCAAGTCTGAATTTCAAAGGAATTTTGTTTGGTTTTACTTTTGGATCTGCCTTGAATGCCGATGCAGAAGGGATTGCAATAAAAACTGATGATTTATCGACAATGAGTGAAGTACAAATTGGCTATACTTATCCAATTTGGGCAGATGACACCGGCAGATTTAATGTTTTTATCAAAGGAAGCTACTTTTTGAATCAAATGTTTAATGATTTTCCAAAAGTTGATCCAATGAAAAATTATATTCCTGAACTGCCCGAAGAGCCAATAACAAATAATTCAAATCCAAGAGCCGCATCAGTTTCGGTTGGATTCAATTATCTGTTCAATCTCTATCCGCCAGTTGTGCCGGAGGAAGAAGAAGATTATTAACAGTCTTTTGAATAAATCGAATTTATCTTTTATCCAATCAGAAGGGAATGTCTAATCTACTTGTAATATATTGACACAGTAGAGCAGACATTCTTGTTTCATGAGCCAAGATTTTCTATTGCAACAGAGTGCTAAAAGGGTAGAGAGCTTGTATTAGAAATTTGGATATAAAGCATAAAATAATATTTTTTCATTTTTTTGAAATAATATTTCATCTATTTATTTTTTTATGGTGAAATTTTCCCAATAAATTGTTAATTTGAATTTTTATATTTTTACAAGTTAAAAAATTATTTTTTGAAATAAGTAAATTAGAATTAAGGTGTTAAAATGGCAGATTTATCAACAAGTTATCTTGGACTAAATTTAAAGAATCCAATTATTGCGGCAAGTTCAGGATTAACAAAAACAATTCATCAAATTCAAGAAATTGAAAAGCATGGCGCAGGTGCTGTTGTTCTGAAATCAATTTTTGAAGAAGAAATTAATTATGAAATGAAGAAAAACATGAATCAAATGAGCGCTCCCTCATTGATTTATCCTGAAATCTTTGATGCATTTGATTTTGATGCAATGGAAGATGGCGTTTCTAAATATTTGTTTTTGATTGAAGACGCAAAAAAATCGGTAGAAATTCCTATCATTGCAAGTATTAATTGCGTTGATGCCGAAGAATGGACTTCTTTTGCAAAAAGAATTCAAGATGCGGGTGCAGATGCAATCGAATTGAATATGTTTATTCTTCCATCGGATTTGAAAAGAAGCGGTGAAGATAACGAAAAAGTATATTTTGATGTAATTGAAAAAGTGAAAAAAGAAATTTCAATTCCTGTTTCATTAAAAATCAGTTATTACTTCTCGAATTTGGCTAATATGATAATGAAATTGTCAGAAACCGGAATTAACGGTTTGGTTTTATTCAACAGATTCTATAGTCCTGATATTGATATTAACAACTTGGAAGTGAATCCATCAAATATCTACAGTTCTCCTTCTGATATTACAATTTCTTTACGTTGGATTGCAATTATGGCAAATAGAGTTAAATGCGATTTGGCGGCTTCAACAGGTGTTCATGATGGGGAAGGTGTTGTAAAGCAATTACTTGCTGGTGCAAATGCTGTTCAAGTGGCTTCATCACTTTATAAAAATGGTTATTCTCAAATCACCGAAATGGTAACATTCCTTGATAAATGGATGACGAAGAAAAAATTCAATAAAATTGATGATTTCAGAGGTAAATTAAGCCAATCATCAACTAATAATCCTGCGGCTTACGAAAGAGTTCAATTTATGCAACATTTCGCAGGAAAATAATTTCAGCTATTACCTAAAAAAGAAATGCCGCTTAAAATTAAGCGGCATTTTTATTTTAATACAAGATTTATTTATTAGATTAATGTTGCAATAACCAAAGAAACAACAGACATCAACTTAATAAGAATATTCAAAGCCGGACCAGAAGTATCTTTGAAAGGATCTCCAACAGTGTCTCCGGTTACAGCCGCTTTATGAGCTTCGGAGCCTTTGTAATGCATTGTTCCATTGATATTTACACCTTCTTCAAACATTTTCTTTGCATTATCCCAAGCACCACCGGCATTTGATTGGAAAATTGCCATCAAAACGCCAACAACGGTAACTCCTGCAAGCAAACCTGCAAGTACTTCCGCACCAAATGCAAATCCGAATGCAATCGGCACAACCACTGCGAGTAAGCCCGGAATAATCATTTCTTTTAATGATTCTTTTGTTGATATTTCAACGCATTTTGCATATTCGGCTTTGCCATCTGCGGCATGATAAACATCCAAATCTGCTTTTGACCATTCGGAAAGTTCTTTGCCGTCATTTTTTCTGAATACTTTTAATGCTGCATTTAGTTCAGGAATTTCTTTGAATTGTCTTCTAACTTCCTCAACCATATTTCTTGCGGCACGACCAACAGCACCCATTGCTAAAGCAGAGAATACGAAAGGCATAAGTCCGCCAATAAACAAACCTGCCATAACATTTGCTTTAGAAACGTCAATTGTTTTGATATGAGCGGCGGTCATAAATGCACCAAATAATGCAAGTGCCGTTAATGCTGCCGAGCCAATTGCAAAACCTTTACCAATTGCGGCAGTTGAATTTCCAACAGCGTCAAGTTTATCAGTTTTTTGTCTTACATCTTCAGGAAGTTCTGCCATTTGTGCAATACCACCAGCATTATCACTAATTGGTCCGTAAGCATCAACTGCAAGTTGGATACCTGTTGTTGCAAGCATACCAACGGCAGCAATAGCAATACCGTATAAATTAGCAAATTCAAAAGATAAAACAATAGCAATACAAATCAAAATAATTGGAATTGCAGTTGAAAGCATACCTGTTCCCAAACCGGCAATAATATTAGTTGCTGAACCAGTGATTGACTGTTCTGCAATTTTTCTAACCGGTGGCTTGCCCAATCCTGTATAATACTCTGTAATCAAGCCAATACCAACACCGGCAAGCAAACCAACTATTGTTGAAAGAAATATACCATTTGAGGTAATTGTTTTCACTTCGTCATAAAGTAAATCTGTATAAGTCCAAGTTTCGGGTAGCATCCAATGTATGATAAAATAAGATACTACAATCATACCGATAGCGGCAATAAAACTGCCCATATTTAATGCCGTTTGTGGATTACCGTTTTCTTTTACTTTCACAAAAAATGTTCCAATAATTGAAACGATAATACCTGCCGCCGATAGGAATAACGGTAAAATTACACCTGATAATGGTCCAAACGGAGTATTAGCAAATTCAGGTAGAGTAAAGAATGCCGCACCAAGAACCATTGTTCCAATAATTGAGCCAACATAACTTTCGAATAAATCAGCACCCATACCTGCAACGTCACCAACATTATCACCAACATTATCAGCGATTGTTGCTGGATTCAGTGGATGATCTTCAGGAATTCCTGCTTCCACTTTGCCCACCAAATCTGCTCCAACGTCTGCAGCTTTTGTATAAATACCACCACCTACTCTTGCAAATAATGCAATAGAAGAAGCACCAAATGAAAATCCTGTTATAGCTGTAATAATTTGCTCTAAGTATGCTTGCTCGCTAAATCCAAAATAATATGAATATGCGATGAATAATGCAGAAAGACCAAATACTCCCAAGCCAACTACACCCATTCCCATTACCGAACCACCGGTGAAGGCAACCAATAGAGCTTGATTGAGTCCGGTTCTTGCCGCATTTGTTGTTCTAACATTTGCTTTGGTTGCCACATTCATTCCAATATGACCCGCTAAAGCGGAACATAATGCGCCAATAACAAAGGATAATGCTGTTAATGGAGTGGCATGAGGTACATTTAATCCTTGAATAACTAAAAGAATTGCCACAACTGCTACAAATATTGCGATGATTTTGTATTCAGCTTTCAGAAACGCTAATGCACCATCTGAAATAAATTTTGCAATTTTTTGCATCTTTTCACTGCCCGGATCTTGCTTTGTAACCCATGCAGATTTTACAAAAGTATATAGCAATGCAATTATGCCTGCTATAGGAATTAGATAAAGAATCGGTTGCATAACCTCTCAAATATTAGTTTTACAAAATAACTTATTTTATACAAATTACAAACAGCAAATTTATCAAAAATTTTTATTAACCAAAACTAAATAATTAATTTTCCAAAAAAAAATTAAAATATCAAGGAAATATATCAGTTTATCTTAGATTTAGATTAACGATTACTTGTAAATTGTTTCTGAAAAATATTTTTTTATTCATTTTTATTCAATAAATTGTAGTGACTATATTGAAATTTATTTATACTTTTGTAACTAAGAATTTTTTGATGTGTAATTATCTTTGATTGGATAAGGAAACTGCATAGAAAGAATGTAAAAGGTGATTTATGAATTGGATTCAAAATGAGTTACATAACTTATTGAATTCCTTTAGAGCTATATCTTTGGCGGATTTGGAAGAATTAAATTTATTGAATAGATTCGACACGAAATTTTTAGTCAATAAAGATAATGTATTAGAAATTTTGCAATATTTTTTGCCTGATTTTAAAATTTTGGAAATAAATAGCAAACGTTTTTTTTCATATCACAATATTTATTTCGATACAAAAGATAATCATTTCTTTAATCAGCATCATAATGGAAAATTAGACCGTTACAAAATTCGATGTCGCCACTATGTTGATGCAGGAACTACATTTTTTGAAATCAAACATAAAACAAATAATGCCTTAACATCTAAAAAGAGGATTAAATTAGATGATAATTGTAATTTGAAAAGCAATACTATTACTTTACTTATCCAAAACGAAACAGATGTCAATCCTGAGGCAATATTTTCAAGAGTTTTTGTGGATTACGAACGAATCACATTGGTTAATGAATCAATTCCCGAAAAAATCACTATTGATTTAAATATCAATTTTCAGGATGCAAGTATTAGTCATACTTTATCTGATCTAGCATTAATCGAATTAAAACAAAAGAAAATCAATCATAATTCAGCATCTTTTCAATTGCTGAAAAGTTTGAATATTCAGCCTATCAGTGGCTTTAGTAAATATTGTATGGCTATGATTTATACACAAAATGTATTGAAATATAATAGATTTAAACAAAAAATTTTGATGATTGATAAATTTATGGAGCAAAGTAATGGAAACTGAATCAATTCTGAATTTCAGCATTTTGAACGCAGGTTTGTATATGTTACTGATAAAATTTTCTTTGAACTTGATTTTTATTTTCATCCTAAGTTATTTGATCTACTTTCGCAAACGCAACAACAGAACATATTTATTTACCTTTGCAATTACAAATATAATTGTATTTTTTGTAAGTGGTTTGCTGAACGATTTATCGGTCAGTGCTGGCTTTGCATTCGGGATATTTGCAATATTTTCTATTTTGAGATTCAGGACAATGAGCATTCCTGTTAAGGAGATGGCTTATTTATTCATTTCTATTAGTATTGCAATAATTAATTCTTTATTCAATAATAAAATAAGTATTTTGGAGTTACTGTTTACAAATTTTGCAATTGTTTCGATTACCTTTCTAATTGAAAAATATTGGGTAAAAAATGAAAAAATGAAATTGGTAATTTATGAAAAAATCGACAATATCAAACCGGAAAATTATTCTCTTTTATTAATGGACTTAAGAAATAGAACAGGATTGGATATTACAAGATTTGAAATTGGGAAAATTGATTTCTTGAAAGACTCTTCAGAAATTAAAATCTACTACATTGGAAATGAATTTCATTTTGAATATGATGGTGATGAAGATAAGGACGATGATTAGTATGAGAGTGAACCAATTTGTGATAATGTTTTCTGCCATCTTTTTATTAACAAGCAATTTGTATGCAAAAAAATCATATCCAATGGAGGATGGGCAAACTTGGGGCAGTTTCCAAATTAAGAAAGTTGTATTGAAAAATTTGGATGTGGAACTATCGCAAGAACTCCGATATAGCGACTATTCAACGAAACTTAATCAGAGCTTGACAGATATTGGCTTGAGTTATAAATTATCAAATTTTTTTAAAGTTGGCTTATTTTATAGATATAGAAATTTGATTTTAGATGAAGAAATCAGGGATGAAGTTTATGCAAATGCAAGTTTTAAATATGCTTGGAATGATTTCACTTTCACTGATAGAGCAAGACTTCACATAAAATTCAGAGATGATGACGAAACGATAAATAATTTTCGAAATAAGTTGAAAATTGATTACAACACTTCTACTTTTGTTTCTCCCTTTATTGAATCCGAAATATTCTATAGATTCATCTATGAAAATGGTGATAGAGTTACCCAAGCAAGATATGCACTTGGTCTGGCTTTCGAGATAACTGATTATCTTGAAATTGATACTTATTTTATGCGTGAGCAGGAATATAATACAAAAAAGGCAATACATTCTAATATTATCGGAATTGATTTTAGTGTGAATCTTAAATGATTTATTAATAGGAAGTTTAATGCAATTAAAACAAAATTTTTATTCATATATTTTCAAATAATGCAAATCTAATAAAATTATTGATTTACTGCGATATCAGCATTAATTTTGTCCATTACGCCTTCAAATACTATAAAACATGTATCAGATTATTAAAAATTTAATAATGTTAATAAAAAAAATTATTATGATAATCTTTTTTTTAATTCAGAAATTTCATAAAAGTACTACGCAGGTATGAAAAATTCAATTTATATATCATCGTAATTGCAAAACATATTAACTGAAAAATAAAATATATTAACCGAATTGTTTATAGCATCAGCGGAACAACAAATCATATTAACTGAAACACAATAAATATTAACAGAAAGACTTTTTATATCAGCGGAAGCACAAAATACATTAGCAGAAGCACTTTTTATATCAGCGGAATTACTTTTTATATCATCAGAATTACAATTAATATTAGCGGAATAACTTTTTAATTTAACAGATGAATTTATAGGCATAACTTCTGAAAATTGTAATTTGATTAATATATAAATGGTCAAAATTGATTTCAAGAAATAAAATTCTATTATTTTATGCAAAAATTATTTATTAATTTTGTTTTTTTAATTGTATCTTGAAGAATGCTATGAATAACAAAACAAAATTATTTATAATTGCCATATTTATTTTGTCTAATATTTCACTTTTTTGCAAAGTAAATTATAATAAACCGCTGTTTATAAATTCTCTTGAATTGAATAATGAAGATTCAAGTTGTATTGCTCAGTTTGCTGATGGCAAATTTATCGTTAATTTCAAAAAAAATAAAGTTGATTTTGAAATTATCTCTGAGATTCCAAGTAATATTTCATATAAGCATTCAAAATCAAATCTATTAACTATAGATTTTACCGAATTCCCCGCTTATGAAATTGAATATAATGATGCAAAGATTAACTTCTATACAAATCAACATATTAAAACTAATATCAATTCCATAAAAAGCATTAAATATAATTTTCATAATAAACTTGCAATGAAATTTATTTATGATAATGAATTGAAATTAGAAATTGTTTTATTGCAAAATTTTAAAGAATTAGAAAATACAAAGTTATTTGAAA
>JANJUO010000239.1 GCA_024710535.1 bacterium | reverse complement strand
GCTAAAAATATAGAAATTGCCTTTTGAGTTAAATAAAAATAAAATCAAAAAACTAATTATCCGGTAAATTTATTTGCCGGATTTTTTTTTCTTACACAGAAAAGTCTTATCATTTCAACAATTTACATTTCATTTCAAATTAATAAAATGCCAAAAATTTCATATAATATTAATAATTATATGAATTCGAATACGAGCAATTCTTCCTTATCATCGAACAAAGTTCGGATAAAGCAACAACTCATAATTCAGTAATCTACTGAAAAATTATTTATAAAAATATTTTTTTAAAAAGTAAAAAATATTGCCAATATCACGTAGGTATCGCCTACCGCAATAGAATACAACACAGTCAGCATCATTTGGGAACATCCTCAAAGATGAATAAACTATTTTTTAATTTTGGGCATACAAGCCCCATTGCAATCTGAAATTGATTGCTAAATATTTTCTTTTATTTATTAATTAACTATCTTTGCAGCAAGCCCAAGAATGCACTCGGATTTTGATTTGCCTGAGCAAGAGATGTTAATGATGCCTGCTGTAAGAATTGAGATTTCACTAATTGGAGCTGTTCTTTTGCAATATCAGCATCTTCAATTCTGGAAATTGCGGCATTATAATTCACAATTTGATTTTTGAGCAATTCTTCCTGCGAAGTAAGTCGGTTTGATATACCACCAAGATAAGAAGCTACTTTATTAGCATTATTCAATGCATTAGCAAGACTGGTCAGAGTATTTCCAATTCTGTCAATCGAAAATATTCCAAGGTCAAGCATATTCACTTTATCAAAATCACGCATATCAAAGCCTTCGATTCCGGCAAACTGCTCGGTATGAAGAGCATTCACATCAAAGAAATTATTTTTAATATTGAAATCCTGATTGTTTGTTTGCAAGTCAATATTCAATGAAAGCAAACTATTTTCAGCATCAAATCCAATGATAAAATTTGCCGAATAAGCACCGGAAAGCAATTGGGCTCCACCAAATACAGTAGAATCCACAACAGTTTGAATCTGCTGAACCATTCTATATGAAGCTTTAGCAAGTGCAACCTTTTCATCGGTTCCCATTGCTCCTGAAGCTGCCTGAGCTGTGGCATCTTTGATTTTCACCATCAAATCATTGATATTAGCCAATGAATCCATAGTAATATTTGCAACGTTTGAAGCATCGCCAACAGTGTTTATAGCACCTCTTAGAGACCCATTCCTTGCATGCAATGCACGTGATGTAATATATCCTGCAACATCATCTGCGGCATTGTTTATTCTCAATCCTGTAGATAGTCTAAGTTGTCGCAAAGAAATATCCTTGTTTGAGAAATCCAATGCGTTATAGGCGTTTTCCGCAGGAGTATTCGTTCTAATTCTAGAATTAGCACCAATAGCAAACGGCATAATCTACTCCTTTAATTAATTATTTCTAACCCTGTATCAATTGTAAGAACGCTTGTGGATTTGCATTAGACTGAGTCAATGAAATCAACGATGCTTGCTGCAAGAATTGTGATTTAACCAATTCAAGCTGTTCTTTTGCTACGTCGGAGTCTTCAATTCTTGAAATTGCAGCGTTATAGTTTACGATTTGATTCTTCAAAATATCTTCCTGTGAAGTTAATCGGTTTACTATACCACCAAGATAAGAAGCCACTTTATTTACGTTATTTATCGCAAATGCAAGACTTGTTAATGTTGATGCAATTTGTGAATGAGAAAAGACACCTGTGTCGAGATTGTTTACATCATTAAGTTTACGTAGATCCAATCCTGTTACACCGGCAAAATCTCCGGTTAGCAATGAGTTTACATTGAAATAATTACTTTGAACATTGAAGTCAATATTTTCAAATGTCATATCAACATCAAGAGTGATCAAACTATTTGAAGCATTTGTGCCAATTACGAAATCAGCAGAGAATGTTCCGTCCAAAAGTTGTCTGCCGCCAAACACTGTAGTTTCTACTACTGTTTGAACTTGCTGTGCCATACGATATGCCGCTTTTGCCAATGCTACTTTTTCGTCTGTTCCTGTAGCACCGGATGCTGCATTAGAAGCCGCTTCTTTGATTTTTTGAAGCAAGTCGTTGATGTTCTCCAAAGAGTCCATCGTAATATAGGACACATTAGTTGCATCACCAACAGCATTTACTGCTGCTTTGAGCGAACCATTACGTGCATGTAAAGCACGAGAAGTTATGTATCCTGCCACATCATCAGCGGCGTTGTTAATACGTTTACCGGTAGATAATCTCAACTGTCTGAGCGAGATATTTCTATTCGACGTATCCAATGCGTTGTAGGCATTTTCTGCGGGACTATTAGTCCTTATTCGCGCGTTTCCTCCAATTGCAAAAGGCATTATTCACCTCCGTGTGAATATTAATAAAAATAGGGGGTTTATTTTATTAAATATCAGTTTCCGATTTTATATCCTGATTGGGAATCCATTCCGTTTATGCTCTATTCGCAAAGTTTTTATCCATGAGCCTGCAGGATATGAATCAGAAATTTATTTCGTTAATAAACAATTTTAATTTGTAAAAGAACAAAAAGTCAATTCAAATTTTACAACTTGTGTGCCATTATTTATTTCTTAATTTTCATCAACCATCTTTTAACAATGGTCTTTGAATTAATTGACACAACAAACCTTAATTAGAAATTACTTTGCCAAATAATCATTTCTTCACTATTATTTCGTAAGCTGGAAATCACCAATCATCTTAAATCATTGATTATAAATTAATTATATTCATTTACCAAGTATTTAGATTGCAAATGCCAATATTTTTAGCCAAAATAAAAATTGGCTAAAAAACAACAACTGGATTTTATTAAACAATTTTGTGGTTAAAAACCAATTTTGGAGACACTCAAAAATTTCAATTAAAAAAGTAATTCAATAATACAATTGAATAATAATGAACACTATAGATTCTTCAGTTGTGAATAATATTATACAATATATGTTTATTAACCACCAATTTATCTATTCTTGATGGAGAAACTTTTTTTTGAATTTACTATAATTTGATGACTTTACTAAAAATATTGATTATTATGAATAATTAGATAGCAGCTTGTTAAAAAAAGTAAATAATTGAACAACAGAAAAAAATGTCTGTTCCCCTTAGCAGTATATAAAAATCGATTAGGAATTGCTGTCTAATTTTTATAAAATTAATTTCGACCTTTTTCAACAAAATGAAGGAATGCAAAGAATGAGCGACTCTTATTCTATGTTTTGTGTATCATTAAATATTTTATTATTTGATAAATTTTTGAATATGAAATCAAAAAAATGATTATTTTTGTATTGGTATTTATTTGGTATGTGATGTTAATTGATGAAATAATAAATATTTATATCTAAATTACTCATTTTATTAAAGAATATATTTGATTTTTATGTTTAATTATTCAAAAATTGGTCCGTAGAAAGTGAACCTGACAAAGGTAGCACTTTCTATATAGCATTTCCAAGAGTTTAACCTACATATATCTGTGAATTTTCCCAATTTGTTCTTTAAAACTTGGTGAATATGTTTCAGGATTTCTACCAAAACACACACCCATAGATTCGTAAAAGGATACTTCTTGTAATTCTACATTGCGTTGTTTTATTGCTAATTCTGTGGGTATATAAGTTATTTCATCTGCTTCTACTCCTACCACTGTAACTCCAAAAATTCCTTTTTTCATAAGTAAAACAGCAGCTCCGCCCACTTGTTTGCCAAAGGTTACATCATAAGAACTTGTAAAACCAGCTCTGACTAAATGGCCCAGTGAAACTTCTCTAATTTCAGGATACATATAAATATCTTCAACATAAATACCCTCAC
>JANJUO010000216.1 GCA_024710535.1 bacterium | reverse complement strand
TCATCGTGGCACCAGAAATACACCGGATAAAGTGAAACTTGTTGCCGAAAAAATTGCCGAAATTAAAAATATATCCATAAATGAGGTTATTTCAATGACTACTATTAATGCAAAAAAATTATTTGGATTGCTTTCTATTTTATTTTTTATGATTATGCCACTGATTTCTTATTCCCAGTCTCAAGATGATATTTATTATGATGACGAGGAGGAAAATTATGTAAATCCATATCAAAAAGTTTTGGGCTTTGGCTTTACTCTTGGAACGAATACTGTGGTTGAATCCTACAATCCCGTTAGATATGCAAAATCTGCATCTATGCCTGTCTTGTTTTCTTATGGTGGATTGGTTCAATATGGTATGCTTGATTTTTTGACGCTTAGCGCCTCTTATGTTTACTCAAAAGATACAAGAAATGTGGAGTTGCACAAAGTGGAGCCAACTACCTATCAGCAATTTGAACTTACTTCGCATTGGATTGCAAATCCACACGGGAGAGTAAATTTTTATGGTATGATTGGTGCCTCAATGCTTGTAAATAATTATGGTAAGTCTATCGGACAAGGTCAGGAAACATTCACCAGATCAGCAATAAACGGTGGTATTGGATTTTTCATTAATATCCCGATTAATTCTATGGGAATGTTTGTTGTTGCAGGCGAATGGAAGCTTAATTATCAATTGGGTATCGTTGAATCGCAATGGGATCCTTCCAATCCATATTTGAATCCAAACAATTATGAGCCAACTGAAATTTCAACATTTTTTTCGATACCAAAGTTAAATATTATATGGTATCCAACATTTTTATTTGATTAATTATGATAACAGTACTTGAGCATCCTTTGATACATAATGACCTCAAAATTTTGAGGGACAAAAGCACACAGACTCCGGCTTTTCGCGAGGCTGTAAATAGAATCGCATTGCATTTGGCGGTTGCCGTCACCGAAGATATTCCGGTGTCTGAAGTAAATGTTGACACTCCTTTAGAAACTACAATTGCTTACGAAATTACCGAGAAAATTGTTCTAATTCCAATCATTAGAGCCGGTATGGGATTACTTGCTCCATTTCAGCAAATTATTCCAAATTCTTCTTCAGGTTATATCGGTCTTAAGAGAAATGAATTAACTTTCGAAGCAGAAGAATATTTCTTTTCGATTCCCAAAATTGATGATGACACAACAATTATTATTCTTGAAATAATGCTCGCTACAGGAGGCTCGATTGTTAATACAATTAATCGACTTCTTTTGGAGGGCGCTTCAAAAATAATTATTGCCTCTGTGATTGCGGCTCCGGAAGGTGTGGAGAAAATTATGACTGAATTTCCTGAAGTTAACATATACACCGCCGCTCTGGATAGAGAATTAAATAATCTCAAGTACATAATGCCGGGCTTGGGTGATGCTGGCGATAGATTGAACGGCACCGTATAGAAGGAGGAAAATGTTTGTTTTAGCATACTTTGTTTGATGATTAATATTAAAATAATGAAAAAAATATTTGTTTTTAGCGTCTTATTTATAGGATTATTCCTATTTTTCTCTTGCTCAACTCCTCGTAAAACCGGATTTGAATTGCAAAGAGAGATCTATGAAAATGAAGAAGAAGATACAAATTACAAAAAACTCGAACCTGATTCGAAAATCTATATTACAGGAACAAAGCCAATTGATTCTGTTGATGTTAATAAATTGATTTTTGATATTTTCAGGGTTGAGCCGCTTGATTATCCAAACGAAGTTAGATGCTTTGCCAGAGTTTATGATTCAACTGGAAACTTTGTTACAAATATGGCTGATCCTTATCGAAAAGATGAATCTATTCGATATTTTACAAGTGTTAGAGAGCAACTTGGCAAAAATTACAACATTAGAAATACTCCAATTGATAGTTTTACCGTTAGAGAATATGGTGCAGGCGATTCGATTGCTTATTCAATTGTGTTAACAGTGGATTACAGTGGCTCAATGGATGCTGTTGCACCAGCAATTTTTGAAGGAACTGAATTATTTATCAAACTAAAATTCGACCAAGATAGAATTGCACTTGCCACTTTCAATAAAGATTTCGACTTAAAAGTACCCATCACTTCGGACTCTTCGCAACTTTTATCTCTTTATCGACTTAGACGCAAAAATGGATTTGGCATGTTTAGTGCAGTTTTTGATGCGGTTTGGAAATCAATGGATATTTTGAAGGATGAGCCAAAAGATAATCCAAAGGTGCTCGTTTTGTTCACTGATGGCGATGAAAATTATTCCAAAAAAAATGTTGATTCGGTTATCAAATTTGCAAATCTGCATGATATTCATATTTTTTGTGTGGCGTTTGGCTATGCTAAAGATGATGCAATGCGTGCAATGGCAGATTATACCGGTGGTAGATTCTATCGCGCCCAATCAAAAGAGCAATTAGTCAGCGTTTTTAGAGATATTTATTTAAGTTTAAGATTCAGTTATAAAATTTCATATAGACCTCCAAAATATTGGGGTTATCATCATTTATATGCAGGTTTGAATGTTCCCGGAAGAGCAGATTCACTTATTGCAGACGGCTATTATGATACTTCCGGTTGGCTTTCGCTATCCGATACTGTTATCAGACCTATTTTATTTGATTTTGATAAAGCCGACATCAAACCAGAGTCTTATCCAGTGTTGGATGAACTAATTGATTTGATGTTTACTTGGCCCAAATTAAAGTTTGATATACAAGGGCATACAGATAATATTGGTGGTGTTGATTATAATCAGTCACTTTCCGAAAGGCGTGCAAAAGCTGTATATGATGCTTTGATCAAAGGTGGAGTTGATGAGAAACGTCTAAGATGGAGAGGTTTTGGTATGTCTAAGCCACTACAATCAAATACAACAGAGCAAGGCAGAAGTATAAATAGGCGAACTGAATTTTTGATAATTGCCAAATAAATTAGTGGTTGGCTAATAAGAATAATTTTGGTCATCATTGTCAAACAGGATGTTTGACCTACTATGATTTATAAAGACTTAGTAGAACAAGCATCATTGCTTATTCCTGAAATTTATACTTATTGAACAGCCACAGAACAATCACAGTTCGTTTAGTAGTACGAAGTGCATATCGAAAGCA
>JANJUO010000154.1 GCA_024710535.1 bacterium | reverse complement strand
TCTGCCGCAATAATTAACGTGGTTGCCAATATTATTTTGATACCGTTTATTGGATTTTACGGAGCGGCTTATGCAACTCTCATTGCTTATTTTGCAAGTGCGGCGGTTCTTTATGTTCTATCTCGCAAGGTTTATCCTATTGATTATGAATTCAAAAGAGTATTCATTATAATTGGTTCCGCCTTGTTGATATTTTTTATGGTAAACACTCTTTTTTCTGAAATTGGTAAAATTTTGGATTTCATAATTAAAATTATTTTTATGATAATTTTTATTTTGATGCTTAAATTCACCGGCTTTTTCAATAAAGAAGAGTTAGATACTATTAAAAAATTAATCAAAAGAAAATAGTAAGTCCTTGCTATTCGTAAGAAAAAGCAGTGATAATAATCAGTTTGCAAATATCTTGGAGTAATTTTGATTTATTTCTTATTGAATCATAAGCTATTGAAATTGAATTATATCATTCTTACTCTATCGATTCCTAAATCCAACACAATTCAAAAAACCCACATTAAATTTATCTATTCAGTGCGGGTTTTTTGTATCGATTTGAATAATTAAATTCAATTATTGATATTATTCTTTGATTACACCAATTTGAAATTCAATTAAGTGAATGGTATTAATTTTTGTTAGTGTAACGGTTTCTGTTGATATAGTTTCTCCGGTTTTGTCATCAATCACTTCGGTAATTATTTCATAATTGTTTAATTTGAAATAGTCTGAAATATCTTTGATTTCCATACTATAAATAGTATAATTTGGGTAGTTATCATATGTATCCGTACCCCAAATCCCGTAGTATGGAATATTTGTAATTGAAGCATTAATATTTGTAGTGATTTTTTTAGTTCTGTCGCCACCGGTTTTATAAGATAGTATTATTTTTTTATCAACAGTTGTTGTGATTTTTCTTCCATATTCAATTATTTCTCCATCAAAACTCTCAGTTACAACATATTGCTCATTTGGGTAGCTGATGGAACTTGCTGAGAATTTATTTCCATTGAAATTAAAAGTAATGTTTCTTAAATTGATACTGTGCAATAAATTAAAGTGAGAATTGATTGAACCATCTGAGAAATTTGCACTTGCATAAATTGTACTATTTACTGCAGAAAATTTCTCTTTTTTTGAATACCACCAATTGTTAATTGAGTAATGAAATTTATCTCCTGTTGATTCTGCATCATTATTAAAAACTTTAACTTCAATATAATAATTGCTTACTAATGGTATGATTGTTCGAATTTCGGTATTGCTCCAAGAGATTATATTTGCAAGTTCATTGTCAAAAAGTACTTTGCCTTTTCCTTGAACATTTCCAAAATAGCGACCTGATATAACAATTGTATCACCGCTAAATCCTATGTAATTATTGGGGTATTTTGAACTTATATTTTTCAATGAAGATATTTCAGGAGCTTGCAAAACTTGATTTACTACTTCATTTGATTTAACTAAAATATCTCCAATATCAATATAAGCAATGATTTTATCGCCCGATTTGAATTTACTTTTTATGTCGTCAAGTTTGAAGGATCCACCAACTGCATCAGATTGAAAATTAGCAAGTTGATTATTTATAAAGAATTTAACCTTGCCCTTATAATTAATTGTACTTGCATACTCTTTGCTTGCAATATGCTTCACTGTACCTCTCAATTCATTTTCTTTGAAATCCAATTCGAAATTTATTTCAAAAAGTGGAATAAAGTTCTTTATTACATTAATACCAGCTTCGAAAATAGCGGGGAGTAATTCACTTGCTTGAGATTCAACATTTTTTAGAGTTACTCTTGGATAACTTCTAAAATTTTGAGAGATGTATCCTAAAAACAATGATTGATCATTGCATAATTGAACTTTTCTATTGCTTGGGAAATTGTAGTAGTAGTTGAAATTGTCTTCTTCGTAAATCAATTTCTCTAACTTTGGATTCGGATAATCTTTCATTCCATTTCTTGATGTAAAGGTTTCAACACCATTTCCTGAAATAGTTTCTTCCGAAAAAAAGTATTTGTTTGTGAATTCAGACAGCCGCATATTGATATCAATTGCCGTCTCAAAATTAGCGAAATCACTAATCAAATTAGGATCACATTCGTAAGAAGAATATTTCGATGCCCAATCTGGATTGAATTTTGCTTCGTAAGAATCTGCTCCGCCAACACCGGGATAACCACCGTGAGCATCGTTTCTTACATGTGGAGGACAGCCCATATCTGCCGTATTATGAAGAACTTCTCCCAAACAACGAAATGCTTTGGCGATATTATTATTTTTCACTTCTTCGTCACTTGATTGCAAAGCTGATTTAAGAAATTCTTTTCCATTAATCCAAGTCCAATCATTAATCTTAGTAGGGTCATTGCCGATAAAATGCCAATCAATTGCATTGATTTCCGGATTGAAAACAGAAATTGTTTTATTAATATCAGTTAAATGTTTTTTGCCGCCATTATTTGCCAATGGATCAAAGAAATGACGAAATGCCGCTGGAATTTCCGGCTCGTCGGCTGAATATCCACCTTCAATTATCCAATTTACAATTGTAAAATCTCTTTCTTCTTCAGTAGCATTAAAATTTCCGGATTTCGTAATTGCAGGACCTTTGAATTTTACTAAATTCATACCAAAAGAGTAATTTTTGAATTCTTTGATTTTGCTTGAATTTGATAGAAATTTGCCGACAATGGCTTTATTTATTTCCCTATGAGCTTTCTGATTATCATATCCACAAGCAAAATAAGCAAAAATTAAAAGAATAATAAGATACTTTTTCATAATTTACCTCTTAAAAATCGGTTAGTTTCCATTTGCCATCTTCATCGAGTGTCATCGTTATTTCGTAGTATTTTCCGTTTAACATTACTTCATAAGTCGCATAATCCTTTGTGATAGATATTATTTTCCGAGTTTTGAATAACTCGGAAAAACCTGGAAGCTTTTCCTTGTTGCTTTCGCTAAATGCTTTATAATAACTGAGGGTACGGGGGAGAATAAAACTTTGGAATGTTGCAACATCGGAATTTTGGAGTGCTTTTTCTATACTTTTTGTCGCATTTGAAAGTTCAATAGGTTCATTTAGATTAATATCAGGACTTGTTGGAGATTCTTTACTGCAACTCATAAGCATAAACAAGCATAATAAAAACAATGAGTAATAAGAAATTTTCATAATGCCCTCGAATAAAATTTCAAAAAGCAAAATTAATACTATTAAACTAAAAAAGCAAATTCTATTGCATGAATTTTGTAATTATTATTTTCAAATTCAATTACATTATTTACGGTATTTCAGCACTCGATACCAAGCCCCAACTTGCTTACGGTAGATATATTTGAAGTCAACTAAGTTGGGGATTAGAGTTGACAGAATTGAATTAATGTGTAATCACAAATTTAAATTTTCAAATCAAACCATAAACCAAAATTCAGCGAAAGTTCTATTAATTCATTCACATCCTTTCCATCTCTTTTGAAAGAATTTTCATTTTTTCCAAAGGTATTTTTCAGAAATCTTGATTCAATTCTAAGATATGAATTTGAAACTGGTTTATATTCGGCTACTAAAGAAATATCATAGCCCTCCACATTCAGATTATAAGTACCCTCCACATCAGAATAAAAAGAATACCGTGCTGATGAAGAAAATTTTTCGTTAAATTTGTAACGACTTTGAACAAATCCACCATAAAACCATGCAAGAGTTTTGCCGCTTGATTCCTGTATTGCTTTGGGAGTAGCAATTGTTGCAATGTCTTTTTGTGCTTTTAGCTCCAAATTTTCTGAAATTTTCCAAGATAAAAACAAATTATGGTAAGTATGAAGGCGTTTTTCTTTGTGTGTTGGCTCCTCATTGCCTGCCATTCCAGAATAAAAAGCATTGAATCTTTCATTTTCATAATTTACGGAGAGAGCAATTGTCTTCTGTTCGTTATTATCTCCAATGAGATGATTGCCGTTAATTATTTGAAGTTCGCTGGACCAATTCTTATTTATTATATAACTAAGTTTAAAGCCTGTTTGATAAGTTGGTTCAAAAAAAGTAACTGCAGAGTGACTTGAGAAAAAATTCATTCTTGGATGAGTCATTTCACCACCTATATGTGTAGATAATACTCCGCCATCGAGCCACAAATCTTCTGCCAATCGGATACCAATATTTGCTTGCTGAATATTTTTTGGTTCTTCAAAATAAATATTTTTTGGAATATCTCCTTCTTGAAGCCCAAGTTTGAAACGATAGTTTTCTTGGTTGAATTGCATAAGAAGGTATGCAATATTCAAAGAAATTATCTCTCTTTGATGATTTATTGAAGAAAATAGAGTAAATTCCTCATCAAGATTATCTGTTGTAAAATATGTGTCAATATATCCAGTTAAGGAAAAGTTTTCTGCTTTTGATGCTTTTAAAAAATATACATTAGCAAAAAACAGCAATAATATTAATATGAATTTCAATTTATTTCCATTTTTTGATTAAACCTCATTACAAAATTATGAAAGAAATTTAACTTGTAAAAAAATATTGTATTTTTTGCTGATTTTTTTGTAATTTTATTTTTTGAATTTTACAAACAATGGTTTGATATTTATGAAAATATTTTTTGTTATTTTATTGGTGTTTGGGGCTGTTAATTTCAGTTTTGCTTCGAAGTATAACACATTTATGGAATTCTATAATGATATTAATCAACTTGATTTGGATACAAAAAAAATTTTGGAAGTCAGAGATATTTTCTTTGTGAAGGATGGAGCAAGTTTTGTGCTCGATTCGGGAGTGATTTATTTTTGCAAGCCAACAAATAACAAAGTGATTTCTGCATTTTTCGAAGGCAGGGGCTCTTTTAATTATATGCCAAAATTGAAAACTGAGCAAAATGCTGTCAAACTGGAATATGGTAATGAATTTGTCGATAAGCAATTTGATTATGTGTTTTTGATGTTTTCAGATAGTACATTTTTTGACTTGAGTCAATCTGGCAGAATGCTGGAGGGATCAATTCCTGATAAAATAAGCAAGAAATTCTTCAATGCAAAAGAATATATTTTGAATGATAATTACCATTTTATTGATGAAGATGTTGTTGACCATTTAATTGAAGACAATATTAATGGATTTTTCTTTTCCCTAATAGGCGAGGGCAGAACTATGCCGGTGATTTTCACAATCAAGCCGAGACTTTTCGAGCCGGTAATTTTTGCAAAAGGGGATTGGTATGCCGCATCAATCGGCAGATATTACCGTCCGTTAACTTGCGAGCAGGCAATTGGAGCACCGATTCCAACAGACGAAAATTTTGATTCATTGTATAATCCATTCTATAGAATTAAAAGGAGAGACTTTTCATTAGATTATATAAGTAATGCTTTTATTGGGTTTAATTGCAACGATACAATTACAATTTCAAATTATTCACATGAAAGGCAGTGGTTTATATTCAAATTTTCTAAAGAATTATTGATTGAAGATATTTCTTTTGAGGGCAAAAGCCAGTATTATTATAAAAATGAATTCTCAGATTTTTTTGCAATCAAACTTAACAGAAAAATTCTTAAAAATGAAGACTTTAAAATTATTGTTAAATATAAAAATGAGAAAAGTGAACGGCTATGGTTTGGGAGATTTTTGGTTACTGCACCTCCTGCTTCACTTTTGGATTATAGAGCAAAAATTGGATTTACATCTGGCTATTACTTCACGACAGATGCAAAAATTTTGAAAGATGACTCTTCGAATTATCGTTATGTAACGATAGAAAATACCAATAAACCAATCAGTTTCCAAATTGGCGAAGGCAAATATAAAGATACAGTTTTGAATGAAAATTTGAAAAGCAGAATTTACTATTATAATAATGAAACACCTGCAAAAGTATATGATTTGTTTCATACAATAGGCGGATTTTATACTTCACTTTTTGGACCGCTGGATACAAATCACTTGAGTTTTATTCCATTTTTCGGTTCAACAATACGTGGAATGATACCGATTTATGAGTATAAATCAATGGCAATAAATCCAAGTTGGCATTTTGGCTTTTCAACAAATTTAGCTTCTCAATGGTGGCTTAGTTCATTTCAAAATTTAACATATAGAGATAATTGGTTATTGGAATCATTAGCACAATATTCATTTTTTCTATATGTAACAATGCTTGTAAAGGATAAGAATTTTGAAAATGAGATTTATGGGAAATTAAGAGATGATATGCTTCACTTTTTGAATGATAAGCCAAAAGATTTAGGTATCCATACCACAATATATCGAGATTTGAGCAAATATATTGGATTGAATAAAGCCGATGTGCTAACCGGCTCTGGTCCAACTGATGCGGCTGGATTCTTCTTGGGCAGTGAATACATCAAATTAAAAGGTGCATTTATTCTTCATTCATTAAGAAATATGTTGATTGATTTGAAAACAAATTCAGAAGAAGTATTTTTTGGGATATTGAAAGATTTTTTGAAAACATTTAGAAATCGAAGAGTTACAACCGAAGATTTCAAAGCAACAATCGAAAAACAGACAAAAATTGATATGCAGTGGTTTTTTGACCAATGGATTTATTCAAATCAAATACCGAAATATACATTTGGCTATAAAGTGGAAGAAACTCCAGAAGGCAAATTCAAAATCAAATGTAGAGTAAAGCAAGAGAAAGTTGATGAAGGATTTATAATGCCTGTTTTAATCAAAGTAGATTTTGGCGGAGATAAATATTACCCGGCAAGAGTTGTTCTAAATCAATCAATCAATGAATTTGAATTGCCTTTGATGCCAATGAAACCGCAAAACGTGAAATTTAATTATAATTACTCTGTCCTTTGTGAAGAAAGTACAGATGATTATGAAGATATTAAGTAATTAATTCTTTTTATTGAGAAATTTGAATGAATTGAAAAAAAAGATTTTCAATCAAAAAAATTTTTCATATATTGGATTTTTGTAATTTTTAATTCTAAAAAATATGCCAACACAAAATAAACCAATTGAAATAATTGTTAAATCATTAGAAGAAAGAGCAAAAGAACTTGCCTGCTTATATTCGATCGAAGAGGTGCTTCATCAAAAAGATTTGGCATTCGAAGAATATATTTATCATTTGCTTGAGAAAATTCCTCTCGGCTTTCAGAATACAGATTATTGTCGAGCAAAAATTATAATAGAAGATGTAGTTTATCAGCCAACGGATTTTGTGGAAACTCCTTGGTTTATTAGAGCGGATATACAAGAATACGATGAGTTGTATGGAACAGTAAGTGTATATTATACCAGAGAATTTCCATTGGCATTCGAAGGACCTTTTTTGAGCGATGAGCGGAGATTGATAAATACAATTGCCGATAGGGTAGGGCACTTTTTGTTTTACAGTAAAATGAAAGAAATCTATGCTGATAATAATGAAAATGAACAATCCAAACCGGAATGGATGATAGTTCTTGATATGCTTAGAAAAACGGACCAAAATTTGTTTTCCGTTTTGTCCAGAAAAATGCTAAATCATCTATTTTGTAAAGGTATTGATGAATCACGTCAATTATTTGTTAGACTTGGTTCAACTGCAGATTTCGATGCAATAGTATCAGGTGAAGTAAATCGACCTTCAAAAAAGCAGGTTCTACAGCAATCATTCAAGTTTGGATTGGAGATTTA
>JANJUO010000390.1 GCA_024710535.1 bacterium | reverse complement strand
AGATTTTATGTTTTCAAAAAAAATTCCAAAAAAGTCCTTGAAAATCAACAAAAAAGTTATAATTTCGTCTTTTGAAAAATGTTATATAATTTTAATTAGCAATGAAAAAGAAGATTATTAAAAACAGCTCAATCGAATTTGATTTGGATATTCCAAAGAAATTACCGGTTTTGCCATTGAAAGATACAATTTTATTTCCTAATATGATATTCCCGACTTTAATTGGTCGAACAAGTTCCCTGCTTGCAATTTCCGCATCTGTTCAAAGGGGAAATTATGTATTTGTTTCCACCCAAAAAAATCCCGAAGATGAAAACCCAACTTTTGATGCTATCTATGAATATGGCACAGTTGCCAAAGTATTGCAAGTATTGAGATTGCCAAATAATTTACTAAAAGTGTTGCTTGAAGGGTTGTCTTTGGGCAAGATAAAGAAGAAATTTAGAAATAGCGATTTTCTGGAAGCCGAAATTACTCCGATCGCTGTCAAAGTTCTACCCGAAGATTTGGAATTGCAAGCATTTATGCGACATACAGATTCATTATTTTTCTCTTATGTCAAGCAGTCAAACAATTTGCCGGGAGAATTATTGTCTGCTTATGAAAAAATTCAAGATCCACTTAAGAAGTTATACTTTGTTTCCGGAAATTTGAAAACAAAACTCGAACATAAGCAAAAACTTCTTGAATTTGAATCAATTAATGAATTGTATTTCGAGCTGAATTCAATTCTTGCTTATGAAATCGAAATGCTGAAATTGGAAGTTGAAATCGATTCAAGAGTTCATCAATCAATCCAAAAAACTCAAAAGAAATATTATATTCAAGAGCAAATCCGCTTACTGCAAAATGAACTTGATGAAGACGAGATCGGCTTGAGTCAGGAACTTCTCGCAATCAAAAAAGCAATCGAAGAATCTGCAATGCCTGATAAAATCAGAACTAAGGCAATGGATGAATTTGATAAATTAAGAAAAACTCCAAATACTTCGGCAGATTATTCAGTGAATAGAAATTATTTGGAGATTCTAACACAAGTTCCTTGGAATAAGTTTTCTAAAGATAATATCGACATCGAGCATGTTAAGAAGATTCTCGATGAAGATCATTATGATTTGGAAAAGCCGAAAGATAGAATTCTGGAATTTATTGCCATTTTGAATTTAGTTGGGAATGTAAAAAAGCAAATTCTATGTTTGGTTGGACCTCCCGGAGTTGGAAAAACCTCTCTTGCACGCTCAATTGCTCGCGCCTTGGGTAGAGAATTTGTTCGCTTCTCACTTGGTGGTGTTCGTGATGAAGCAGAAATTCGTGGTCATAGACGTACTTATGTGGGAGCACTACCTGGCAAAATAATTCAATCAATGAAAAAAGCAGGTACGAGCAATCCCGTTATTTTATTAGATGAAATTGATAAAATGACAACAGATTTCAGGGGCGATCCATCGAGTGCGCTTCTTGAAGTGCTTGATCCCGAGCAAAATGTGGCGTTCAATGATCATTTTCTTGAAGTAGATTATGATTTATCAAACGTATTTTTCGTAACAACAGCAAATGTTCGTTATGATATTCCATTGCCACTTTTGGATAGAATGGAAATAATTGAATTGAATTCATATCTTGATCCCGAAAAAGTGGAAATAGCAAGACGCCATATCATTCCGAAATTACTAAAAGATTATGGTTTATCGGAATTCAATATTGAATTTCCGGATAGTTCAATTTTGAAAATCATCAGAGAATACACACGCGAATCAGGTGTTAGAAATGTGGAAAGAGAGATCGCAAGCATATTTCGAAAACTCACTAAAGATATTTTGCTGGATAATGATATTAAGAAATTGAAAGATAAAATAAAAGAAGCAGAGGATTCTGAGATATTTACCGGTTTGATTCATAATTCGAAATTTATAAAATTAATCAAAACAAAAAAATATGTAATTGATGAGAAAATGATTGAAAACTACCTGAAAGCACCAAAATTCAAAGACAAAAGAGATGATTTGGATGATAAAATAGGTGTGGCAACAGGATTGGCTTGGACAAGTGTTGGTGGAGATACATTGCCAATTGAAGTAACAATAATGCCCGGACCGGAAAAATTAACATTGACAGGAAAACTAGGCGATGTAATGAAAGAATCTGCAATGGCGGCACTTTCGTTTATTAAATCAAATTACAAAATTTTGAAATTGAAAGAAAATTTCACCAAAAATAAAGAAATTCATATTCATTTACCTGAAGGAGCAATTCCAAAAGATGGTCCTTCTGCCGGAATAGGTTTGGCTTTATCAATAATATCTGCGGCAACAGATCTACCTTTGCGAGGTGATTTGGCAATGACAGGAGAAATCACTCTAAGAGGAAATATTTTAGCAATTGGTGGCTTGAAAGAAAAACTCTTGGCGGCAAGAAGAGCTGGAGTAAAAACAGTAATGGTGCCAAAAGAGAATAGTCGAGATGTTGAAGATATTGCAGAAGAAATCAAATCAGGATTGGAAATTGTTTATATTTCTCATCTAACCGAAGCATTAAATGTAGCTTTCAGAGGTGGATTCAACAATACTCCGACCTTGAAGGTAAACGCTGGAAAGTAAAAATATATAATAAATTTGAGTATAATTATGAATTTAAAACATTCAAAAATAAAAAAATCAGAAGCGATTCTATTTATTTTGATGCTAATTTTGGGATTACATTTGTTTTCAGAAGAAAGTTATTCCAAAGAAATTTTGCTTTTGAATGGAGCTGAAAAATTGCATAATTTCGGTCTTGATACAACAGGAAATTGGTGGGCTATCACTCTGCCGTTTACAGGTAGATACCGTTTGCATGTAAATGGAAATGAATCAGAGGCATTTAGTAACATCAATCCACCAACATTTTCTCCGGATGGCAATCGTTGGGCAACTTTTTTTGAATACAACGGCTTTTGGAGTTTGATGACCAATGACACAATTTATTATTTGATGGCAAACAAACCCGGCGAAGTGCTATTT
>JANJUO010000146.1 GCA_024710535.1 bacterium | reverse complement strand
AAAATCTCCGTTTTGCCGGTTTCCACAACTTTCAGAAAAGATTCGTAAACAGGTGTGCCAATATGAGTAGGAAATAGCTCAAGTAGCCGCTTGCCAATTACATCATTCGGGTCTGTTCCATTAATGCGTGCAATTGCCTGATTTTCATAAACCCAAGTAAAGTCGATCACCTCACCAATTTCATTACGTATTGGATGAAGTATTGTAAATCCATCGGGTGACATTTCTTGGGCTACTCGGAAATGTGACTGAATCTGACTCAGTTCTTTCTCTGCCTGCTTACGATCAGTTACATCTTCTTTTACAGCTAAGAAATATATTATATTCCCTTCTTCATTAATAATAGGGGAGATAGTGGCAAATTCCCAATATAAATCACCGTTTTTCTTTCTATTATGAAATTCGCCTCTCCAAGTTTTCCCTGAAATAATTGTTTGCCACAACTTTTGGTATTCTTCCTGGGGTAATTCACCAGATTTTAAAATGCTTGGCTTTTTGCCTAATACTTCGTTGATAGAATAGCCGGTGAGTTCAACAAACTTAGGGTTCACATATTCAATATTTCCACTCAAATTAGTAATAATAACTGATACCGGACTTTGCTCAACCGCCTGTGATAGTTTTAATACTTCACTTTCAGCACGCTTGCGATCTGAGATATCCTTCTGATAAGCAATTTTCAGAGATTCATTCTCTTTTCTTAACTCTTGCAATTCCTGCAAAAGTTCTTCTTTGCTTTTATCTATATCGATCATAACAAACTCCAATTGCATTATAATCTATGTTGCAAATATAATGAATTTTTTAATCACTTCAGCAAACTAAACCAAAACGTACTTCCCTTTCCTAATTCACTTTCTACCCAAATTTTTCCACCGTGCTTTTCAACAAATTCTTTGCAAAGTATCAACCCGAGACCTGTGCCTTTCTCTCCGGATGTGCCTTGAGATGTAATATTTACATCAATTCTAAAAAGTTTGTTTATCGTTTCTTCATTCATACCAACACCAGAATCTTTAACGTAGATATGAATTGAACCTTCCGAAGGTTCCAAACCTTCGGAAGGTTTCTTTATTGCACCAATTTCGATCGTCCCGCCTTCTGGAGTGAACTTAATAGCATTTGAAATAAGATTTCTAATAACAGTATTCAACAAATTAGGGTCAGCAAGGATATTTAAATTTTGTTCAACATTATTCAAAAGAGAAATCTTTTTCGTTTGAGCTGTTGGATTAAGAGTATTAATTGTAAGGCGAACAATATCATAAAAATTAATTTCAACTGGGTTGAAAGTGATTTTACCACGCTGACTTCTTGACCATTCAAGAAGATTTTCAAGTAAAGAATAAACATTACCAGCAGAATCTTTCATCAATTTGATGAAATCTTGTCTTTCATCTTCAGTAAAATCTTCAGGCATATCATACATCATTTCAGTAAGATTTTTGAAAGTACCAAGCGGATTTTTCAAATCGTGAGCTATAATGGAAAAGAATTTATCCTTTTCAACATTCATAAGTTCTAATTTATCTTTCTGTACTTCAATGATTTGATTCTTATTTTGAAGATTAAAGTTCATAGATTTAATCTTTTTGTTATTAATAATCAAGAAAGCAACAAATACAAGAACTACTCCAAAAAAAACAAGCAAAGTAATCAAAATATTTTTCTTTCTCTTCTCTTGATATTCAAATTCTTGCTGTTTCTTTTTTGCCTCATTTTCTATATTGTTGATTTTTATGGCATTATCCAAATCATTTTTGAAATATTCCATTCTTGTTTGATAAAACAATTCTAAATAGTAATTTGCTTTTTCGAAATTTCCCATTTGTTTATAAATATTATTTAATAAGCCAGCAGATAAATACTGATAAACTTTATAATCATACTTCATAGAAAATTCATAAGATTCTTTAGCCAAAATCAAAGCATTTTTATAATCTTTGTTGATATAGAATAATCCTGCAAAATTATGCATCAGCAAAGGCAATTCACTTGTAATATTATTTTTTTTAACCAAATCAATTGTATAGGAATAAACTTTTTTTGCTTCTTCAAATTGCATAGTATTTCTGTATAAAGTAGCAAGAATATTATTCGTAGATACAATGGTTTCGATTAAATTGAGTGATTTTGATAATTCAATAGCTTTATTAACATGCTTTATGGCTAAATCATATTTTTGTTTATAAGTTAGCACATTTTGGTATATATTTAGAAGACTGGCAGAGTCTTTTTCAATATTTAATTTTCTAAAATAGTCATCTAATTCATTTGTAGCCATTTCAAAATAAACTGCTGCATAACGGTTGTAAGTTTTTGCTAATACAACTGAATCTTTGAATTTTGGGAATTCATCTTCGGCTTTTTTGAGATATTCAATAGCTTTATCATATACACCAACAGCTCTATAAGATTCGCCCATATTTCGATATATATCAGCTCTTTCTTTATGATATTCCGAACTTTTTTCTGTCAATAATAATGCTTGATATAAACTGTCGATAGATTTGTAATTGTCGCCCCAATTTCTCCAATTGATACCAATTTTTTTGTAAATTTGAATTCTAAAATGATAATTATTAATAGAATCAGCAATTCTATTTGCCCATTGCAGATAATCTAATGCTTTTTTATTACCGTTTTGTGCAAATTTTTCGGATAATTCAATAAGTAGTTCAATTTTCTCCGTTCCTATTTTCTTTTTGTTTATTAAATTGAATAAACTATCTATGTCATTTGTCATTACACAGTTATAAGAAAGAAATATACAAGCAATAAGAATTATTATTTTTTTCATAAAACTTCCATCAATTTACTTTGGCAAACTAAACCAAAACGTACTGCCACCTCCAACTTCGCTTTCCACCCAAATTTTTCCACCGTGCTTTTCAACAAATTCTTTGCAGAGAATAAGACCAAGACCGGTGCCTTTTTCTTTATTTGTTCCTTCTG
>JANJUO010000136.1 GCA_024710535.1 bacterium | reverse complement strand
AATCGAGTTGGAGAATTTCGGCTTAGTTTCTGCGTAAAAAAATGGTTTGACTGCAAGTTAAATAAGACCCCGATTAATTACTATCGAATTTTTGAATTATTCACAATTTAATTCTTTGAATGTAAATAGGATTGTGGTTCTTTTTAAATTTTTCAAATATTTAAAATTATTTATGATTTTCAATACAGATTATCAATACATTTTTTTGATAACTGAATTTTAATTATTTTTGTAATTGTTAGATTATCAATTATTTAAAAGTATTCAAAAATTATGGCTGACGATAATAAAATTATATTTTCGATGATAGGCGTTAGTAAAATCTTTCCACCAAATAAACAAGTTTTGAAAGATATTTACTTGTCATTTTTCTATGGAGCAAAAATCGGTATAATCGGTTTGAACGGTTCCGGTAAGTCCACTCTTCTCAAATTAATTGCCGGTCTTGATGATTCTTATAACGGCAATATTGTATTTGCTCCGGGTTATTCTGTTGGCTATTTGCCACAGGAACCCGAACTTGACGAGAATGCTACAGTTAAAGAAATTGTTCAGCAAGGCGTGCAGGAAATCGTTGATTTGCTAAAAGAATATGACGAAGTTGGGGCAAAATTTGCAGAGCCAATGGACGATGATGAAATGCAAAAAGTAATCGACAGACAGGGCGAACTCACCGATTTGCTTGAAAAATACGATGCTTGGGAATTGGATAATACTCTCGAACGAGCAATGGACGCTTTGAGATGTCCCGATGGCGATATGCAAATCAAATTGCTGTCCGGTGGTGAAAAAAGACGTGTTGCTTTATGCCGTTTATTGCTCAAAAAACCTGATATTCTTTTGCTTGACGAACCAACTAACCACCTTGATGCTGAATCTATTCAATGGCTTGAAGAGCATTTGAGATTATATCAAGGAACGGTTATTGCCATCACGCATGATAGATATTTCCTTGATAATGTTGCTGGATGGATTTTGGAACTTGACCGTGGCGAAGGCATTCCTTGGAAAGGAAATTACTCATCTTGGCTTGACCAAAAATCTAAACGACTTGAAGAAGAAGGCAAACAAAACGATAAACGCAAGAAAACTCTCGAACGCGAACTTGAATGGGTGCGTATGAGCCCCAAAGCAAAGCAAACCAAATCCAAAGCCAGACTTTCTGCGTATGAACGAATGCTTTCTGAAGATTTGAAAGAAAGAGAAGATAAGTTGGAATTGTTTATTCCGAATGGTCCGCGTCTTGGAAATAAAGTTATCGAAGTGAATAATGTAACCAAAGCTTATGGCGATAAAGTTTTATTTGAGAATTTGTCATTCAATCTGCCACCTAACGGAATCGTTGGCGTAATTGGTCCAAACGGTGCCGGAAAAACCACGCTATTCAAACTCATTATGGGATTGGAACAGCCAGATAGTGGCGATTTCTCTGTAGGTGATACAGTAAGAGTATCCTACGTTGATCAACAGCACTCGGAAATTGATGCAGAAAAAACAGTTTTCGAGCAAATTACAAATAATGCAGATACGCTTATTTTAGGAAATCGTACCGTAAATTCACGCGCTTATGTAGCAAAATTTAATTTTACCGGTGCTGACCAGCAAAAATTCTGCGGATTTCTCTCCGGCGGTGAAAGAAATCGTTTGCATTTAGCAATTGCACTCAAGCAAGAAGGCAACGTGATTCTTCTTGACGAACCTACAAATGATATTGACGTAAATACATTGCGTGCTTTGGAAGAAGGTTTGGAAAACTTTGCTGGCTGTGCGGTAGTTATCTCCCATGATAGATGGTTTTTGGATAGAATTGCCACTCATATTCTCGCATTTGAAGGCGACTCCCAAGTTTATTTCTTTGAAGGAACATATTCCGAATACGAAGAAAATAAAAAGAAGAGAATGAGCGATACAGGTCCTCATAGAATCAAATACAAAAAATTAGTAAAGTAGATATTTATGAACCTTCCGAAGGTTTGAAAACTTCGGAAGGTTTTTTTGTATTTTTTACATTACTTCACAAGTTTCAATTTTCTTTTATTAAGAATTTCTTTAAATTCAGTAAATGACATTCCTTGAGTTTCTTTTGCAATTTTTTCTTTCACATCTCTAAAGAATTTGACCGTGTCGAAGTCTTTTTCATTTTTAGTATCTTTATTCATTTTTGATAATTTCCTTTGGTGAACGATTATCTAATTGAATAGTTTTTAATATTGCACTAACCTACATCATTTCAGTAAGTGATTGTTCTATATTACAATTTATATTTAAATATAAAAATAGCTTTCAAATTTGTATATCACTTAGTAATTTTATTATGATAACAATAACTTTCAAATTTGTATTTAATATATTCCGAAATCAAAAATAAAATCCTAATTCAAAACCAGCACAATATGAAATAATTGACCCATTGTTATTTTGTGAATCAATCATTTGAAAACACACAATTGGATTTAATGTTATTGAGTTGAAACTAAAGAACATACCAATTTTTGTTGATGAGCTTATTCCAGAATATATTTTACTGGATCCATTGATAAACGTATCGTCAATTTGGTTATAAATATAGTTACTATAACCTAACTGTGTTTGTGCCATTAATCCATAACTTAATTTTCTTTGTATGAAAGGTAACTTTGCGTTTAGACCAAAATATACTCCTACCCCTTTCATTGAACTTTCAGTGAACAAAGGAGGTGAATCTAATGTAGCACCCAAAATTATTGAGCTACTAATGACATAATTAATATTCTTAGAAAAACTTGTGGGCATTTGTACTTCTAAATTCAAAGATGCTCCATCAAGTTTATAAAGCTCACCACTACTTTTTGCCGATACAATTTCTGTAAAATACAAATTGTTCGTAAATCCGACAATAAAAATTGACCTATCATCTTTTTGTTCTTGGGAACTGGCTTGGAATAATGTAATCAAAAATACAAGGATGAATAGTAAATTAATTAATTTTTGTTTCAAATTTTTACCCCACAAAATACTAAATTTAAAATTTTTTGAACTTTCTTTTATCATTTTCAATTGATTGTGGCTTTATATATACATTCCTACAACTACCTCGGTAAATGAGAATACAAACTTACTCATAAAACCCAATAGAATCAAATACTAAAAATTAGTAAAGTAGAAATTTATGATCCTTCCGAAGGTTTGAAACCTTCGGAAGGTTTTTTTAAAGAATTACTTTTTTTCAAGTGTCAATTTTCTTGTTTCCAAATTGCAATCATATTGAATTTCATTTCTTATTTTGTCTGATAAGACATCATTCTCAATAAGAATTTCAACAATTTGATTTCTACAAATACCACAATTCATTTTATAATATAATAATTCAAGGGGTTCCTTACATTCTTTTGTATTATTTGCTTTAAATATTACTATAAATCTACCTGCTAAATTTTCAATTTTATGATCGCTTTTCGTTTTAGTTGCGATTTCCGTGAGAATTTTGAAATCCCCACTTTGGTAATTTGAAGTCAAAATTTCTAAATAATCAATTGGATTTTTAGAATTTTGAATATTGTCTATTGCGAACTCTCTAATTGATTTGCTTCTTAAGTATTTTAAAGCCCCAATTGCAAATTCAACTATACTGTTTTTTGAACTTTTTTTCTGTTTTGCAAAATTTAGAATCACTTCACTGTCAAATGGAAACTTGTAATAGTTAAAAAAGTGTAATAGTTTTTCAATCTTTGAATTATCAGTTTCAATGATTAATTGCTCGGCTATTTTTATTACTTCATCATCTGATAAATTTCTTTTTCTCAGCATTAAAATATATGGCTTAATATTTAGTACTTCGTCAATTATGTCTTTATATTCTAATGGTTTAATTTTATTTTTTTCTTGTCTTTCTTTTGTAAGTTTAATATTTTCAAGATAAATGTGAATATGCTTGTTTTCTATTGCAAGGTTTTCAAGAGTTTTAATCACTTCCAAATCTGGGTTTTCATCTTGAAAGTATCTTATAATCATATCGTCTGCCCAATAATCTGGATTTTGTTCAATTAAAATACCATATTTTTCTATAATAAAAATAAGTCCTTGTAACCCGTCAAGTTCCAATATTTCAGAGTATCCAACCCAATCGGACCCTTCAATAGGATTATTTAAAAACCTGTCATAGATGGCTTGTCTCATTTCTTGGTCGCCATTCTGAGCAAATAACTTTGCGAGTTCGAATAAATGAGTTAAACTCCAAGTGTCATCCTGCTCT
>JANJUO010000078.1 GCA_024710535.1 bacterium | reverse complement strand
ATTATTTTTAATTTCATTGAAATCACCTTTGTATTCTTTTGTGATTTTCTCGGGAATATCGCCCTTGCTGATTCTATCAACATAATTTGCGGCTACATTTAATGGATTTATAACCGCATCTAATGTATCGTTAACACCTTTAACGATTTTTTTGAAATCACCGTTATGCTTGTTTTCATCTGCACGTGTTGATAATTTTCCTTCCACACCGGCAATTGATAGCATAACAGCATCTTTTACAAGTAAATTAAT
The DNA here is from genome assembly GCA_024710535.1 of bacterium. Lineage (GTDB taxonomy): Bacteria > Bacteroidota > Ignavibacteria > Kapaibacteriales > UBA2268 > JANJUO01. The sequence goes on along the minus strand of JANJUO010000078.1, from coordinate 6,004 downwards.
TGAGTCTATACATTGATTTAGATTATTTTTGATTTCGTTGAAATCACCATTATAATTATCTGTGATTTTTGGTGGAATATCACCTTTGCTGATTCTATCAACATATTCTGCGGCAACATTCAAAGGTCCAATAACATTATCAAGTGTTCCATTGACTCCTTCAATTATTGCTCTAAAATCTCCATAATGCAATAATTCATTTGCTCGAATATCAAGCTTTCCATCTTTGGCAGATTTTGCGAGCATTTTTGTATCAGATACCAAAAGATTAACAGAATCAATGCATTGATTTAAATTATTTTTAATTTCATTGAAATCACCTTTGTATTCTTTTGTAATTTTTTCAGGTATATCGCCTTTGCTAATTCTATCAACATAATTTGCGGCAACATTCAAAGGACCAATTACATTATCAAGCGTGCTATTTACTCCATTTATTATTCTTTTGAAATCGCCATTATGCTTCGACTCGTCTGCTCTTGTGCCGAGTTTTCCTTCTAATGCCGCTATTGATAGCATTGATGCATCTGATACCAAATGGTTTATAGAATCCACACATTGATTCAAATTATATTTGATTTCATTAAAATCGCCCTTGTATGTTTCGGTAATTTTTGGTGGAATATCGCCCTTGCTTATTCTGTCAACATATTCTGCGGCTACATTAAGTGGATTGATTACCGCTTCAAGAGTTTCATTTATTCCCAAAACAATTTCTTTGAATCCGCCTTTATGCTTTGTTTCATCTGCACGAACATTTAGTTTTCCATTAAGAGCGGCTTCGGTAAGCATATTAGCATCTGCAATCAATTCTTTTAGATTATCTTTCAGAACTATACAACTTTTACTTAAAGTATCGTCATCGGAAAGTAATTTTATATCTAAATTCACATTGCCTTCAGACATTTGATTTATGTTATAAGTATCGGTTTTTACCTTATTGATAACTTTTTGCAATGCATCAATCATTTCATCATTATCGCTACGTTTATTGATCACGCAATCCACATTTCCAACAGCAAGTTTCAATGCGACATCAGTTACCTGATTTGTAGAAATTATCAAACTATTCAAATTATTCTTAATTAAATTAAAATCACCCTTATATTCATCTGTTATCAAAGAAGGCATATCGCCTTTGGAGATCATATTAACATATTTTGCGGCTACTTGAAGTGGTTCTATTACATTATCTAATGTTTCATTTACGCCTTGAACAATTTTTTTGAAATCGCCCTGATGTTTGTCTGCATCAGCTCTTGTTGACAAGTTACCCAAACTTGCGGCATCAGAAAGCAATTGCATATCTTGGGTAAGGGTTTTTAATGTATTCTGAAGAATTAATGTGCTTTTTGCCAAAACATCATCTTCGGACATTATCTTAATCTCAACATTCAAATTTCCTTTTGACATATTTTGAAGAACATAAGCATCATATTTTATTAATTCGATAACTCTGATAAGACTTCCAATCATTTCATCATTATCACTGCGTTTATGAAGTTCAACATTGGTATTTCCAACAGCAAGATTTTTTGCAACTTCAGTAATATTATTGGTTGATTCAATAAGTTTAATCAAACTTGCAATCATTTCATCTTTATCTGAACGCTTTTTTAAATTAATATTAGTATTACCAACAGCAAGATTTTTTGCCGCAATTGTTACACTATTCGTTGCATCGATTAAGAGATTTAAATTGTTTTTTATTGCATTAAAATCGCCTTTGTATTCTTCAGTGATTCTATTTGGAATATCGCCTTTGCTGATTCTGTCAACATATTCAGCCGAAACATTAAGCGGACCTATTAAATTATCCAAAGTATTGTTTATTCCAGAAACAATTGCCTTGAAATCACCATTATGTTTCGATTCGTCTGCTCTTTGGCTTAATTCTCCATTATTTGCGGCATTTGCAAGTTTGACTGTATCGGCAGTTAGAAGATGAATAGCGGTTTGCATTTCTTTCATCGAATCCAAAAACATACCAAATTCATCATTTCGAGTATTGATAATTTCATCGGACAAATCCCCCTCGGAGAATTTAGTCATCAATTTGGTTGTTTTCTTAAGATCATTAATTACTAATTTATTCAAAGCAATATACAAGAATACCACCGAAAGTATGATGATAATAACAAGCATTATTGTACCATTCATTCTTTGACTTATAATTGCGTCATGAGTGCCTTGAGTTGAGTAACGCATACTGATAACGGCGATAGCATCTCCAACCTTGGCGTCATGGCAATTAGTACAATTCTCAACAGCAATAATTGGAATAATTGAGCGATTAACGAACTTGCCATCAAATTCTTCATCAATGGATACTTTGTTTTTTGAATTCAAAACGATTTTCTCTAATGAATCCATCTTTGATGCTTTTTCTTCATTGATGATAGGGGATGGAAGAACCTTTAGCTCGGCAATATTTTCGATTTTACTAACTTCTTTGACAATTGGAGATACATCGTCAGCACCTTGATCCATAATATAGATAATAGATTGGATAATCGAAAAAGATAAATCATTCATAGATTCGACTGTTTGCTCATGCTTTAATTCTTCTTCCTGATAAAGTAATGCAAAAAGCATTCCCCCAATTGATACAATCAATAAGAATGTTAATACACTTAATAACTTTGTTTTAACACTTAATTTCATAAATAACCCAAAATTTATTAATCAATAGTTTAATTATTATCTTTTAATAGATATTTACATTTACATCTATTCAATATGCAAATTATTAATTTTTTTTCAAAATAACAAATCAAATCATTAAAAATAATTCAATATTTTAAAAATAAATATTATCGTCAATTTGTATCAAAAGTAAACTATTTTTCAAAATCTATTATGCCAAATTAATAAGAAGATTTTGTTACAAAAAATAATATGGAACTATATAAATCAAACTTGTATTTTTATAATTGAAAATAAATTTAGGAATAAAGTAGAAATTGAATTGGGTTAAGAAATTAATTGCAGAAGAATCGTTTTGCTGGAATACCTCAAATTAATTACATTATTCTCTAATATAATCAATTTTCTCTTCATTAATACCAAAAGATTAGAGAGTAATTAAGTTTATTGGCATATTTAATCGAAAACTTGGTGTAAATATATAAAGTTTTGCTTCGGCAAGATTGTATTTTTTTTTCTATTGATTCGATTGCAGTGCAAATTTTCTCAAATTTTTATAATTTAAGACACTTTTATAATTCAACAATAAAAAAATATTTATAAAGTAATAAATTAATTTATTATAGTTTTATAATAATTTATTAACAAATTTATTTAAATATCTAAAATATTAATCAAATTTATAAATTTATCTGGAAATATTATCAATAAAGCAGTTTATTGATAATAAAACTCATCTTATTGATAGTAAAACTTATTTTATGAATATCAAAATTCATATTATTATTAAAAATACTCATCTTATTGATAATAAAACTCATCTTATTGATGATAAAACTCATCTTATTAATGGTAAAACTCATCTTATTGATGGTAAAACTCATTTGATCAATAATAAAACTCATTTGATTAATGGTAAAATTCATATTATGAATAGAAAATTTCATGTTCACAATAAATAATTTACTTATGATGAACATGTATTTTATTATTTTATTGAATACTGAAACTATTATATTAGAAAAATATCTTTTGATGCTACAAATATTTAATCCCTGAATGGATTTTTAAGGAATTTTAATTAAAAAATTAATTTATTTATGAATACAATTGATTTGAATTAATAAATCTTTTTAATTGTTAATTTGTAAATAAATTATTATTAATCAAGAACTTAATTAATTGTTAATTTTAATATATTTGTTGAGTGATTATTTTTTGTTTTTGAGAGGGAATTATATTTATTATTAATGAGGATTATTATAGGGATTGCCAAATTTGGTTTTGATTGTTATTTCACCAAAAGGCAATCCCGAATATGTTTGTTTGATGTTTATTTATTTTTATAAATTATTTCGAGTTAGAAATAGATTATATCCAGCCATTATTGCGGCAAAGGTGGAATGGTAATTGGCAACTCCAATTCCCGCTATATTGAATGCAGTTCCATGATCGGGGGAGACTCTTATTATTGGAAGACCTGCCGTATAATTTACGCCATTGATGTAATCCTGCATTTTTAAGGGAATTAGACCTTGATCGTGATACATTGCTATTACTCCATCATAAATTTTATAATTATGCATAGCAAAAAAGCCATCGGCAGGAAAAGGTCCCTCTATATTAAATTCGGATTTATGTTTATTATTTAATTTTTCGATTACGGGAGCAATTATAAGCGATTCTTCGATTCCGATAGAGTTATTTTCACCGGCATGAGGGTTTAGTCCGAGTACGGCTATCTTTGGATTATCTATACCGAAATCTTTTTTTAATGATTCTGCGAATGTAATGATAGTATTTTCTAAATTAGCGGCTTTCAATGTAATTGCAACTTGGGAAATTGGAATATGAATGGTTGCTAATGCCACTTTCATAACAGTATTGAATAATATCATGAGTGGAAAATTGATTTCAAACTGTGCGGCTATGTATTCGGTGTGTCCGGGATAATCCCAGCCGGCAAGATGCATTGCTTTTTTGCTAATTGGTAGCGTTAGAAGAACCGAATCTTTGTTATTCTTGATAAAATTAATAGATTCATCAAGACTTTTGATGGCATGAATACCGCTATCTTTGTTTATTTCACCAAATTTAATTTTTGCATTGCTTTCGATATTAAATATTTTGATTGAATGATTCGATACAATTAATGCATCTTTAGTAAGGATGTATGTAAAATTAAGAAGATCGAGATATTTAGTAATTAGCTTAGAATTAGCAAATAAAATAATATCTAAATCATGCAATTTAAATTTCGGCAATGATTTTATAAAGCATTCAAAACCAATTCCATTAATGTCGCCAATACTTACAACTATTTTCATTTTTTATTCCTTGATTTAAAATAATAATATAATGGCAATCCCAATAATGATAATAACAATCCAAATACTGAGTTTATCACTTCTGTTCTGTTGTTCATATAATTTTGTATATCCGTCCATAATGTAAGCACAACAAATCCAAATGCAAATACTATAAATACAGCTGGAATGTATGGGTATAACGGAACTTTGTATGGGCGAGGGGTATCTTTCATTTTAATGCGCAAAACGAAGAGTCCGACGGCGCCAAAAGCGTAAAAGATCCAGCTGACGAATATTAGCATATCAGTAAGATCGTCAAAGGAGCCGCTCAAAACAAGTACGGAGGTCCAAATAGCTTGTAGAAGAAGTGCATTAGCAGGAGTATGGTACTTTTTATGCGTTAGTCCGATGGGACCGAAGAACATTTTGTTTCTTGCCATAGCAAAATATACTCGGGCACTCACCATAATGGTGCCATTTGCCGTTCCGAAGGTGGAAATCATCACAAGTGCGGCAATTAAAGCGCCTCCAAGAGGTCCGATAGCAAGTTTGGCAACATCAGATGCAACAAGTGTGGAATCTTTCATCGCTGAGACGGGCAGAACATACATATAGGCAAGATTAATTAATGTATAAACGGCAATAATAATGATTGTTCCAATGACAAGAGCCTTTGGAATGTTTCGCTGAGGATTTTTGATTTCGCTGGCTATGTATGTAACGTTGTTCCAACCGTCATAAGCCCAGAAAGCTGCAGATAGTGCGGCAACAACTCCGGCAATAATGGAGCCGCTTGGTAATTGATGGCTTGAATTTATTGTGAAGTTGCTAAAACTTCCGCCTTCGTAACCAAATGCAAAGACAACGAGAAGGAGCATTGCAAGAACTTTGGCAGTAGTGAAAATAACGGCAACGTATCCACCATATTTAATGCCGTAATAATTGACAAGAGTGAGCAAAAGAATAACAGCAATGGTAAGGGATTTCACTCCGATGTTCATTAACGGATAAAATGTACCAATAAATGGCAGATATAACTTAAAAGATGT
>JANJUO010000019.1 GCA_024710535.1 bacterium | reverse complement strand
CTCGCTGATCGGTAACCGCACGATCACCGGCAAGTTCATCAGCTACGTGGGCCTCGAGGACGCCATCACGCGCAAGCTCGTGAAGGCGGCGCAAAAGGCGATGGCGAAGAACCTGACCAAGTCGTTCATGGAGCAGGAAGTCAAGCGCATTGACGACTGGCTGCAGACGCTCGTGGCCGACGAGACCATCCCGGGCGGGCGGGTTTACCTGCACCCCGAGCTGAACAGCGTCGAGAAGTACAAAAACGGCACCTGGTACGCCTGTATCGATTACGGCCGCTACGCGCCGAACGAGCACATGATTTACCAGCTCAACGCCACCGATGAAATCATCGAAGAGTTCCTGGAGGACGTCCTTTAATGTTCACGAACCGCGTTAGACAAGCGATCGCGGCAACCCTGCAGGGCTTGCCACTGATGCAGACCGTCGAGGAGTTCGACCCGCCCCTGATCGAATTCGAGATGGAGGAGTTCCAGGGCGGGCGCTTCATCGGCGAGGAGATGGCCAAGGGCCTGAAAGCCTTGACCGCGAAGCTGACCCTGCAGGGCGTTGGCCTGCCGATCATGACCGCCCTCGGCGTCAGCGGCGGCGATAACGTCCTGCTGACCGTCCAGGAATCGGGCGAGGACGGCGACGGCGACGAGTGGGTGAGTTACCACGTGTGCTCCGGCAAATTGAAGCGCTTCGAGGAGAAGACGCTCAAGATGAAGGACAAGAAGGTCACCATCCTCGAAATCGCGCTGATCACCTACACCCGCGCCGAAATGGGCGTGCCGGTGATCGACATCAACACCCGCACGCAAAAGATCGTGATCAACGGCGTTGACATGATCAAAGGCGCCCGCCGCCTCGTCGGCATGGTGTAACCGCTGCAACCCTCCTAAAGCCGCCTCCGGGCGGCTTTCTCGTTTCTGGAAGGAAAACCCGCATGACCTGGACGCCTAAACCGCTGCCGCTGCATTGGCCGATTCAACTGCCTGACGGCTCGACCCTCGACACCCTGCACCCGCGCGCCTTCACCGTGGAGGAGCATCGCGCCGCGCTCGCTCGCGCTGGCACCGACGAGGACGCCCGTTTCGAGGAGCTGGCTGTTCTGGCCACCGGCTTGACGCTCGAGACGATCGAGGAGCTCAAGCGCCCGGATTACGTCAGCCTGTCCGCCTGGCTGGCCGAATACGTCAACCAGCCGGCCTATTTCTTCACCGGCCAGAAGCCGGAAAACCCGGACGACGTGCCGCTGCTCGTGCCGATCCGCAGTTTCGGCCAGTCCGTCGAGCGCATCCGCCTGCAGGTGCCGACGATGAAGGCGACGAAGGTGATGATGGCCGAGAAGGATCCGGCCAAGGCTGCCGTATTCATCAGCTCGCATTGCACCGGCATCGCGCCGGGCGACATCGTGAAGCTGTCGCTGCCCGACTGGCACCAGTTGCAGGGGCGCCTCGGCGATTTTTTGAACAAACCGGCGGACTACTTTCGGAACGCGACATCGAAGTGATCCTCGATGTCGTGCCCCTCGTTTACCACGTGAGCGAGGCGGAAATTCTGGAGTGGGACGCCGGCAAGGGCCTGCGGCGCTATGAATTGGCGCTCGCACGCCTCGGCGTGAAACGGGAGTAATGGTGCATGGCCGAATCGAAGTATTCCCTGCGGCTTGCCGCCGTCGACGCCTTCTCGAAGACGTTCGGCGATTTCAGTAAGAAGGCCGGCGAGCTCGAGGAGGACATCAAGGCCACGCGCTCCGAAATCTCGAAGCTCAACAGCACGGCCCGGGACGTTTCCGGTTACGTGAAGCTCGAGGGCCAGCTCGGCAAAACGAAGGTGATGCTGCAGCAGGCCCGCGTCGAGCAGGCCAGCCTCGGCCGCGCGCATACCGAGGCGCAGGCCAAGGTCGAGCGGCTCGGCGTCGAGTATGCGGCGGCGACGGCGGAGCTCAAAAGGCTGGAAACCGCGACCGGCACCAGCTCGGCCGAAGTGACCAAGGCCAGGGCCGAGCAGCAGCGCCTCGGCTCGGCCCTCGCAGGCGCGACGGCCGAGGGACAAAAACACGCGACGGCGCAGGATCGCAACACGGCCAGCGTTCGCACGATCGAGTCGGCGCAGCGGTCGGAGGCGAACCAGCTCAAGCGCCTTGAAACGGCGCTGACCGGGGCCGGCGTCGATACCGCCAAGCTGGCGACCGAGCAGAAGCGCCTCGAGTCCGCGACCGAGCAGGCGAACGCGGCCCTGCAGGCGCAGCGGGCTCGCCTGGACGCCGTGCGCCAGGCGCAGGGGCGTATCGAGGGCAACCGGGCCGCGCGTGCGGATCTGCGCGGGCAGATGGTCGAGACGGCCGCCATCGGCTACATGGCCGCGAAGCCCGTCGCGCAGGCGATGGAGCTCGAAGTCGCCATGGCCGACGTGGCCAAGGTGATCAAGTTCGAGGGCAACCAGCGCGAGGAGATGTCGAACGCGAACCTGAAACTCGCGAGCGACCGGCTGATTTCCTCCGGCGGCATCACCGCCGTCGACCTGGCGAAGATCCAGTATGCGGCCGGGCAATCGGGCATCGGCAACGACGAGGCGACGTCCGAGGGCAAGCAGCGCGCGGTAATGGAGTTCACGCGCGACGCGGCCATCATGGGCGGCGCGTTCGACCTGGGCGCCGAGGAGGCAGGGTCGATCATGGCCGGCTGGCGTGCGTCGATGGGCCTCGATCGGGAGAAAACCCTCGACCTGGCCAACGCGACGAACTACCTCGGCAACAGCTTCAACGCCACGCCGGCCGATATCGCGTCGGTCGTGAAGCGGTACGGCGCCGTCGGCCAGGCCTCCGGCCTGCGGCCTGAGCAGAGCGCGGCGCTGTCGGCGGCGCTGCTCAATCCGGGCACCGAGAAGGAAATCGCCGGCACCGGCATGAAAAACTTCCTCGCGGCGCTGACCAAGGGCTCGGCCGCGACGAAGGGCCAGCGCGAAGCCTGGTCGAGCCTGGGCATGGATCCCGAGGATCTGGCCAAGCAGATGCAGCAGGACGCCCCGGGCACGATCATGGACGTGCTGCAGGCCATCAAGGCGCAGCCGATCGAGGAGCAATCGGCGCTCGCGACGCAGTTGTTCGGCTCGGAGTCGATCGGCGCGATCATGCCGATGCTGCAGAACCTGGGCGAGGTCGAGCGGGCGTTCAAGATGGTGGCCAACTCGGCCGACCGGGCGGGCTCGATGATGACCGAGGCCGAGGGCAAGGCGAACACGGCGCGCGGCGGCTGGGATGCCTTCGTCGCGCGCCTGACGCGCCTCTCGACGCTGGTCGGCAATGCCATGCTGCCGGCCCTGAACGCCACGCTCGTGCCGCTGGGCGCGCTGGTCGACGGGATGTCCTGGTTCGCCGAGACGTTCCCGATGATCACCTCCGGTCTCGCCGTCGCCGCTGGCGGCCTGGCCGCGCTCAAGGTGGGCGCGCTGGGCTTGAAGTTCGTCGGGCTGATGGTCGGCCAGGCGTTCAACCGTGCCGGCCTGGCCCGCGCCAAGCTCGACGCTACGACCTTTCGCTCGGCTACCACGGCCGATGCTGCAGTGCTGCGCCTAAACGCTGCCATGGCTCGCCTGGGCGCTGGTGGCGTGGGCGGCGCGGATGTCGGCGGCAAGCGAGGGCGCGGCGGGCGAGGAGGTCGGGCCGGCGGGGGCGGTCGAGGCCTTGGCGGCAAGCTGGCGGGCGTTGCTGGCCGTGGCGCTGCGCCGCTCGTGCTGGCGGCGGGCGCGATGAACCTGGCGAGCGTGATCAGTGACGGCGGCACCGGCGAGGAGATCGGCGGCGCGGCTGGCAGCACGGCGGGCGGCCTCGGCGGTATGTGGGCCGGCGCTGCGCTCGGCGCTGCGGCGGGGTCGGTTGTGCCGATCGTTGGCACGGCGGCCGGCGGCCTCATTGGCGGCGCCATAGGCGGCCTGGCGGGCAGCAGCGCGGGCGAGTGGATCGGCGAGAAGCTGGGCGCCCTGGTCGACAAGCTGGGATCGCCCGAGGCGACCGCGAAAGAGATCGTGACCAATACCGACAACCGGCAAACCACGTTCGCGCCCGTGATCACCATCCAGGGCGCCGACCATGCCACCTCGCAGGCGCTGGGCGACTCGATCATGCAGCGGATG
>JANJUO010000017.1 GCA_024710535.1 bacterium | reverse complement strand
ACATCAGATTTTTTTGAAATTGAACCCACAAATTCAACTGAAAACTTTTGTTCAATATTCAATTCTTCACAATATAAATTACTATTTAATCCTGAGATAATTAAAAGAATCACGCAAAAATATTTGATTAATTTAAGTTTCACTATATTGCCGTAAATGAATATAAAATCATTTTAATTTTTTTTAAAATCAAACACAATAAAATTATAATATTTTTCTGTAAAATGCAAATTTTTTGGAAAAATATTTTTCAACTGTGAATATTTCATAGTAATAAAAAACCTTCAATTATTGCTTCTTGAAGGTTTTCATTGGAAAATCTATTTGCAAAATCAAATTTACTTAACTGTTCCAACCAATTTAATTTTGTATGGAATCTCATTTGATATTGCTTTATCGCCTAAATCATCAAAAAAACTGCCAGAGCCATATTTTATATCCCATTTTGTTCTATCAATCATGAAATTTGCACTTGCATTAAAAGTGGTTGCGTCAAATGTGATTTTTGCTGGAAAACTAATTTCATTTGTAATCTTTTTGATAGTAAGTTTACCTGTGATTTTGTAATTCTCTCCTTTTTCTCCAGTGATTGCTTCAGCTTTTGTTATAACAAAGTTTGAACTTGGATATTTGTGTGTTGAAAAGAATTCATCAGAATCAAAATGTGCCTTCAATTTTGCATTCGATTCTTGGTCTTTTATATCTGTGATAACAATTGACTTCATATCAATCTCGAAATTTCCGACTATATTCGCACCTTTAACATTTACAGTGCCATTTTTGATATTGATTGTTCCATTATGTTTACCAATCACTTTTTTTCCTTCCCATTGCATTTTGCTTAATTGGGAATCAATAATATAAGTTTGCGAAAAAATATTTAATGACACAAATATCATTAGAAACATTGCTGTAAAAAGAATGTTCTTCATCATGATAGCACCTTGAAATAAATGTAAAAATATAAATATTTAAAATTATCAATTCAATTGACGAAAAAAAGTCCATAAATTTTAATGGATCATAGAATTTTTTCTTATTGGAATTTAAAATTTAATATTTAAAGTAAAATATTTGTAAATTAGTTTTTTAAAATTAATGACTTTCTGAATGAAAAAAAGTATTATAATATTAAATATTCTAATTTTAGTTAATCATTTAGTGCTTATTTCATTTTTTTCGGAAACGGATCATTTTCATAAAAACCACAAAAATCACTTCCATATTCATACTAATCATGTTTGTAAGGACGATATAATTAAACCAATTATCATATTTAAGTTATTTGTTCAATATATTAATTGGTTCAGCATCCCCAAAAATGTTTTAATAACAAAAGATTCTTTCACACTTTCAGTTTGGAATCCTCCTAAAGAATTTGTTTGCATTTAAACATATTTTTTTAACTAAATTGAGGATTTTTTTATGAAAACTTATATTTGGAGTTTTCCAACTCGTATTCTACATTGGCTATTAGCTGTAGGATTTACTTTTGCATATATTTCAGGGCAATTAGAAGTATCACTAACACTTCATGCAATGTTTGGTGTTCTTATTTTTACAGTTGTTATTCTTAGAATAATTTGGGGTTTTATTGGTCCAAAGTATTCAAGATTTTCAGACTTTCCAATTTCGCCAAATTCAATTATGAAATTTCTTTCCGGTTTCAAGGATAAAACATTAACTTATGCAGGTCATAATCCAATGGCTTCACTTGTAATGTTAAGCATCTTTCTTGTTGGATTAATCACTGCATTTTCGGGAATGATGTTGGCTTCAACCGAAGGTTATGGCTTCCTTTTTCTTCAATCATTAGGTGGAAATGAAGAACTGCTGGAAGAAATGCATGAAATATTTGCAAATATCTTTTTGATTTTGGTGGGATTTCATTTGTTAGGACTAATTGTAGATTCTATTAAGCATAAATCTATTAGTACTCCATTGTCTATGATGACAGGCAATAAAAGTATTAATGCAGAATCGATCACATTATCCAATGTTCAACGAATTTATTCTTTCTTTGCAATTTTCGCAATAATTGCTGTTTTGATCTTGAGTTATCTGAATCCAGTTATCGAAAATGAAAGTAATAAAAACAATCAAGAGCAAGAGCAATCCGAAGAAGATGATGATTAATGCAGTAATTTAAATAATCAATACAAAATAATTTGTATTATTAGCTTTTAAGACTTTTAAAATATTGATTTATCGGCATTAAAATAAAGTGAGGAATCCACTTAATTATTACATTTTGAAATATTTTGGATTTCTCACTGCGGTTTTTAATTACGGGCATCAAAGAAGAGATTGCAACTCATGCCTTTCCTTCTGAATTGTGGCTTTATTTACCGAAATTGGACTTGATTGTATTATCGAATATTACTATATGAAAAGTTCATCGGAACACGCACCAAAGCGCATTAAAATACACTCTTTTTGAAATTATCATCAATGTCTCATCAATTTTAATTAAAAAGTTATAAGACATTTTTTGTTTTGTTTTGTTTTGCGTAAGATTACCTTATATTATGACTAAAAAATTAATTAACTTTTATTCTTATATAAAATCCTGAGTTTACATCATTATTAATGATGACTTTGTCAATGTAAATCCCTGGTGCCAGGTTAGCTGTTTTTAATTCGAGAACAATAACATCTTGTGGCTTAATTTCATTTGGTTTTAAAATAATTGGTAGAGAGTTGAGAGCGTAAACATTAAAATCTCTTGAATTTAGCATACTCACATTGCTTATCTTCAAGCTATCATTCCCAATATATTTAATATTGAAAGTTTTTGACCATACAAACGGAATTGATACACTCCATTGATTGGTTGTATCACCATGAATATATGTCAAATTATCCAAGTCAAATCGAAACATAATATCTTCAAGATTTAGCAAATTTCCACCTTTTTTAATACCAATCTTGTTCGGGTCGCTATTAACTATGTCGGAGCATCCAATTATTAAAATTGATAGAATTACTAATGCCGGTATTTTAATATTTATTATTTTCAAAACTTTACTCCAAATCCATAATTTAAACTGAATTTATTTGTTGAATACCATTTGTTCAAATGTTGATAGAAAAATTGATTAGCTTCTATTCCAAATAGCATATATGTATTTTCATATACTTGTAATTCTAATCCCAATACTTCACGAGTTACCATTCCTGATGTGTTTAAGCAAAATGAAATTTGTCCATAAGGTTTGACACAGCAACCCAGATCAAATGGAATATATCTAAGTGCTAATCCGATTGTAGAAAGATTTGGTTGCATATAATAAGTATAATCTTGACCTAAACTGTCTCTATCATCATAGTTTAAGTAAAAGGTTTCTTGACGAAACTCGGCACCCAAATTCAAATTTTTATATATTGGATAAAAAATTGCCACAGACAAATTATTAAAATTGCTCAAATTTTGTGGTTGAACAATAGGTGAATCAGCAAACCAAGATGGTGTATTTTTGAATTCAAATCTAAATTTTGAATCATATCTTCTTATAAAATAAATAGTATCATAAGTAGCATTAAAATCTAAGTTTTGAAATTTTTTATTATCGTTATTGTCAATCTTCGGATTTATAAAAGCGAGGTTTTTGTCTTCAAATATAGCAGGACTTAAGATTATTTCATTATTTTTATCTATCATTTCTGTATTTGTTTGATAAAATTCAGATTTCTTACTTTTCTTATTTGCATTAATAATTGGTTCATCTGATTGGTTTAACAAGTTTTGCTTAACTTTTGAGTTATTACTAGAGCTATCATTAGAAGGTTTATTAAAATTATATATATAATCATAAAATGGACTTTGAACAGTATAATTTCTTTCAATTTCATTGCGACCAATATTTTTAACCCAGAATAAATCCAAATAAAGAAATACAATAGTCAGAGTTATCATACTAGACATAGTAGCTGTAAAAAACTTGCTTTTAAAAAATGACTGCTTTGGTTTATTTGGAATTGGAACACTATTAATAATTGGAGAAAATCCCAAAGATGCAAACAACTTGTTTGAAACTCTATCAGGAATAGCTTCATTTTCAACAAAATTCCTTATTGAACTTGTTACAAGCAAATAATGCTTGAAATTTGTTCTAAGTTCATTATCAAATGTAAGACGTGCCATAAGTTTCTGCTCGCTATCGGCACTTAACTTGCCTTCGATAAATTCTTCATATATTTCAGTATCTTGCATATTTAACCTATTTCTTAGAATCTTTAATAAAGGGTTCTATAATTTTTAAAACTTTATCCATAGTTCTGTGGCTTCTTTGTTTAATGCTGTCAATCGAATCTCCTGTTATTTGTGAGATTTCGCTACTTGTTAAACCAACAAACCATTTTAAGTAAAATGTTTCTTTTTGTTTTTCATTCAAATAACAGTATGCTATTTTTATTATTTGAATCAAATCTTGTTTTTCTAATGATGCTTCAAGACTTATGTTTGGAGATATTATAAAATCTAAATCCGGATTATCAACAATTGATGAATTAAACTTCTTATCTTTATTTCCCTTTTGAAGAATTAAATTGCGTGCTATCCCAAAAAGGTAATGTGGTAGTTCGATATCTACTTTCCCTTGTTTAACAGTATTACAAAAAATCAACCACATATCTTGAAATATATCTTCGGCATCATGCATATTTGTGCATTTCATACGGCAATACGAAAACATTCGTTTTGAATAACGATTGTAAACTTCCTTAAAAGCACCTTCTAACTCATTCCCACCAACGTGAATAAGTGCGATTAGTTGCTTGTCGTCATATTTGCCAAAATCCTTCAATTTTTTTCCGTTTTTTAACCTTTCATAAATATTTATTAGCAAAAAATATCAAAGATACCAATTTGTGCGTTAATATGCAATTAAATTGAGTATCATCATTTTTAACTTTAGTTATTTAAACATTTGTATTGGAACATGTGAACAAAAAAGATATTATGAAACTACAAATAATATATTTCAATTCATTTTACCTTATATTTTTCTGGATTATTTTTCATTTCTTCAATGACACCTTTTTTGATGTTTATCAAATTTTGTAAACTTTCCTCAACCAATTCATTAATTTGTTCTTCAGATAATAATTTATAAACTAAGGGTGATTTTTTTTCAAGACTTTCTATTATATTTTTCCTTAGATGTTCTCTTATTTTACTTAGCGACTCAGGATTATCTAATTCATTCAAATTAATTGATTTCGTAGGATTTTCATTTTGATATTTTGATTTGAATTCCGATTCGGCTAATCTTTTTAATGATTCTACCTCCTGGGACAATTTATAGTTAACTATTAATAATGTATCATAAGATTGATTACTTATAACTGTATCAATTTTTAAAGTCTTAAAAACTAATTCCTGAAAAGATTTTAGTAAACTATTCTGATTTAATTCTTTGAGTGAAATTGTGTCCTTTAAAAATTCATCTTGTGCCGAAATCAATATCTCGTTGCACAAGCTAATTGCCCTTTGAGAATATACTGAATCATCAGTCATTTTACTACCACCCTTATGATGATAAATAAAAGCTGCGAAGTATTTGTCAGTTTGAGATTGTAGCAAGCCCCCTTTATCAATTTCTGTCACTCTTGTTAATCTAATAGAATCATTTACATCCATCAAACTGCTATATTTTTTAGAACTATCAATCAGAAACTCTCTATCTTTTTGGTCTGATAAATATATATATTTCAATTCGGCACTTATATCTAACTTTTGTCCCGGTAACGGTGGATTCAATTTATCTATTGAATTTGCAAAACCAAATATTGATAATGTGTATAATGACATTAAAGCCATTAATAAAGTAAAACTTATATTAATTTTCATTTTTTCCTCGAATCTTAATAAATTTCTCTATACAATTTCCTACCTTCACAAAATATAAACCGGCAGAGAGATGAGAAACATCAATTCTATTTAGATGTCCGACATCTTCAATATGTCTGACATCTGAAATAACTTTCATCCCCATCACATCAAAAATTTCTATGGAAGCAATGGGACTTGCACCATTGTTATTTTCATTGGAGCAAGCTCCAATGCTTCCAAAATTGATTGTGATGAAATCCGATGTGGGATTGGGATAAATGATATAATTACTGTGATTTGTTTCATAGTTATTTACAGAAGTTGGGTTTTCATACATCCATATTCTTCCCTTTAAATATTCATTCGCTATTATTTTATTAGTATGTCCTTTAGGAAATACTAATTTTGTAAAAGCATCCATTTCAGTCCATGGGAAAGCAAAATTAATCCAATTCTTACCACCATCAGTAGTACGCCAGATTTTTCCCTCACCATAAGCTAATCCTTCATAATGATTTGCAAAGTATATTCCACCTGTTAAACCTGATTGAGGATATAATATTGTATCTAATTGAGTCTCCCAATCTAAACCTGAATTCGTAGTATGAAGAATAACATCTGCATATTGAGATTGGTTGGGAACAAGCTGACGTCTTCCTGAAGCCCATCCCTCATAACTATCATTGAAATGAATACCATAAATACCATGGATATTGTTAACAGGATTACTTTTTGTCCATGTAATACCTTTATCTATTGAAAAGAAACCACCAGCATAGATAAAATCATCTTTCATAAATGCAGATTGGAATAATATAGCACCTGAATAATTAAGATTAACTGTAATATTCGCCCAAGAAATCCCACCATCAGTTGTCAAAAAAATGAAATTGTTTGTTAGTGCTATGCCAGACAAGGAGTCAGTGAATTTAATGATTTTAAAATCTTGTGTATTTAAATTTATTGCATCCCATGACACTCCACCATCTCTCGAAATAGTTATTTGACCTTCTTTATGACCTACAACAACAAGATATTGTGTAACAAAATCAATACATCGTGCAGCTTTAAATTTTGGGGATTTTGTATCTATCCATTGTCCCTGTTCGTTATAAATCATTATTGTTGAATCTGCGAATGGTACAAACCAATTATAACCTCCATCAGTAGTTTTTATATACATTGAACCAGTGGCTCCAGGACTTGCCAATGATATACAATTCAAGCTATCAGCACAATCAAAATCCCATTGTTGAACAGACTTTTCATGTTGATATACTTTCTTCCATTGACTATTTGTACTTGCAAAAGCAAAAATAAAAAGTATAAAGTATAATAATTTCATAAATATTCCTTCAAAAAAAATAATTTATCTAATACTTAAAATCAAATCTTCACAAATTTCTCAATTCTTTCACCAATCCTGATGAAATAGATACCGGAAGAGAGATTTGAAATGTCAATTCTTACTCCCTCGCCTTCGGTGAGTGCAGGGGTGAGGTTGATAGGTGAAGAGTATTGCAAAATTCCCATAATGTCATAGATATTTATTGAAGCATTTGGGCTTGCCCAAATGTTAATTTCATTGGAGCAAGCTCCAATGCTTCCAAAATTTATTGTGATATAATCATCTGCCGGCATCGGTGATATTATCAATGTTTCTTTTGTAGTTTCTTCTACATGAACATCACTATTCGGCGTAGCCACAAACCTGAATGTATCCAAATCTTTATCAATGTTAATACTGTAAGCCCAGGGAGTAAATTTGTATTCTTTGCTATAGGGTATAAGTTCATAAGTACGTTTTTGTTCTATTTTTGGGAATAAAAATTTACCGTCTTCTGTGCTTATTGTTGTGCTATCACCAATAGTAAGAGGTATATCTTTCAATCCTACACCTCCACTTGTTACAATTTCACCGCTGACAGAATAAAAAGTACGTAAATCTATTGCATTGAAATCTACACCACTTGTATCACTTGTTAAGTCCAAGTCATATTGGACTGGAGTATAATCAAAAGGTTTGTAATAGTATTCTACTAAATCTCCATCATGATATTTATTTTTTGCTTTTACAGTATGTTTACCTTTTACTACTCGAGTAAACTTATAATATCCGTTCGAGTCTGTCATTGTTATTCTAAAACCAAGTTCTATTGGTATTCCGGGTTGCCCTTCATTTCCTTCCCACACTCTCCCGCTAATTGTCAATGTATCTTCTGGCTTTGGTGCTAAGTTGTCTTCTATCATTCGATAGATATGTCCACTATATGTAGCAATTATTGGAACGCTACCAGTATACCTAACTTTCATGGTTGCGGGCTGTCCTAATGAATCAGGGAGTTTATTTTCATAAATCCAAGACTCGCCACCATCGTAAGTATATACTATTTTGCCAAACTGACCAACGGCAATACCTGTTAAACTGTCTTTAAAAGCAATACTTTGTAATCCAAAAGGTGGGAAATATTGCTTATTAAATTTGCTTCTATCGGAGCGAAAATCCAACACTCTTCTCCAAGTCTTACCACCATCAGAGCTTTTAGCGATACCATCATTACCTGATCCGCCACTTATTCCGTCACTTTCTCCGCAAGTAAATATTGTTTTATCATTAACGTAGAATTTGTCATAATTACCCATTTTTGTACCCATCCAATTTAATTTATATTCAAATGAATTAATGTTGAATTCACAAAAGTAACTTCCCTTTCTTCCTCGGGAATTGCCTACTATACAAGTTACTATGCTATCATTCTTGAAACGTGGATGGTAAAATGAATAACTTATACTATCATTCTTCTTCCAATAATTCTCATATTTATAAGTTTTCCATCCATCTTTCGTTACCGAAAATGATAAATCCACTGCTACGCCTATATCTTTATTTAACATCTCTATTTGAGTAACATCATACATCACATTAGAGTCAATCGTTATTATCTCTACGTCTTTGCCATTATTTAATGATTTATATATACTTTTCCTGAGTCCAAAATAAAACGTATTTGTATCGGTACAACTCATATCCCAAATATATGTGTTTGGCTTTGCTAAATGAATTAATTTCCAACTTTTTCCAAAGTCTTGAGAATTATACAAATGACCATTATCTGAACTCCAACCAGAAACTGAAGTAAATAATAAATTTAAATAATTAGAATCTATAACTTCTAACTTTTCTAGAAATAATGATTTATCAGTAAAAACATAAGATAACTCCCAAATATTCTGACATTTCACAATAAATGTGGAAATGAAAACTAAAATAAATACTACTTTTTTCATTGTTTACTCATTTATTTAACTATTATTAATTTGTTTTTACAAACTTCTCAACAATGGAGCAAGCTCCATTGCTTCCAACTATCTTCACAAAATATACACCTGGAGAAAGGTGCTCAATATTCATCCGATTACTTGAAGTCATTGGATGAATTGATTCTACAATCGCACAATAAGTATTTCTCATCTCTCCACCAAAAACTTTTATGAACAATTTCCAATGATATACTAAGTTCTATAAGTATTTATTCCTGATTTTCTTTAGGTCATCTATGTTTTCTATCCAGTCCTCTATATACCCACATTCGCAACAAACATAACGACTTACTTGTGCAACAGAAAATGTACCTATAGGTATTGGGTCAAGTTGCTGCCCTGTTCTGTGGTCAACTTTCGCCATCTCAGGAGAATTACATTTCGAACAATTTTTGACATTTTTCATATAATATTTCCGATAAAATTTTAAAATAAAATAGTTTACGTAATTAATCAAGAAGTTTTGCTATATCCCAATTCAACAATTTCCTCACCTCACCACCACAAACTTTTCTGTGTTATTTCCAATTTGAATGATATATAAGCCCACTGGCAAATTCTTGATATTCATCCGATGACTTGAAGTCATCGGATGAATTGGTTCTAACATCACTATTTCGCTTAAGGAGTTGTAGATTTTGATTTCGTTAGCAAGGAGGCTTGCCCCAATGCTGTTTTCAATGGAGCAAGCTCCAATACTTTCCAAATTGATTGTGATGAAATCTGTAGCAGGGTTAGGTGATACATTGATTTTTATTATTGAATTTTCATCTTCAACAGAAGTTGTTTTAGAATCAAAGACGAAAACTCCATAATATGGTTCCGAAAACCAAACTTTTCCTTTCTCATCTATTGTAAAATCAGATAATGAATATAAGTTTTGATTTGTTCCTTCAAATGTAGGAAACTCATATTTTGTCCATTCTTGATTTTTACTGTATTTGTAAAAATACTTTGACGCATTAGTTTGGCTATCATAAATTCTTGACAATATCCAGCAATTGCCTTCCATATCCATTTTTACCTTTGAGAAATATTCGTTATCATTCATTAATCCCACAGGTATTTCAATTTTGTTAAATGTAACAGTAGAATTGTTATCTTTATAAATCCCAATATTGCGATTCATCAATACAATAATGGAGTTATCGGACATAATTTGAATTGAAGAAACGGTATCATTTTTAAGTTCTGGTATTTCTGTTGAATCAATAATCTTAATTATACCATCACTGAATTTCACAAACTTTCCGCTACTTGAATACCAAAGATTATCATAAGCATCACAAAACATCGGAACATCCACTGCATAAGGAAGTGGTGTTGATTGAGGAACCGAAAAGTAAACAACTTCATCTGTAGATATTTCAAGTTTAAAAATACCGAGTGCTTGATTTACAAACCAAACATTTCCATATTTATCAGTCGCAATTCCACGTATTTTATCATCATACATATTAGGAGTATTTGCAACATTATAATGCTTTCTTTCATTGCCGGCAAATTTTATAAGACCTTCATTTGTGCTTGCCCACACAGCATCCAAAGTTGGTTTTACTTGTCTAATATTAAATTTGTTATATTGCTCCATAGGGTCAAGTTCATTATAATAAATCTTTAACCATTCAATTCCATTAAATTTCATTAAACCACCAGTATTCCCAAGATAAATTCCATCATTATAATCAGATTG
>JANJUO010000013.1 GCA_024710535.1 bacterium | reverse complement strand
AAAGTGATGATTTGAAGCAAAATTATAATTGTTTATCCAATCCAAGCATTTGGATATACAATTCAATAATTCAAATATACATTCCAATAACTTCAATAAACAATCCAATAACTTCAATGAACTTTCCAAGCATTTAAACATATATTCCAATAACTTAGATGAACCAACCAAGCATTTAAACAATCCTTTCAAGCACTTTTATAAACATTCCGATAACTTTGGCAGTTCTTCCTATAACTTCGATGAATATTCCTATAACTTCGATGAACATTCCAACAACTTCGATAAACATTCCAACAACTTCGATAAACATTCCAACAACTTCGATGAATATTCCTATAACTTCGATAAACATTCCGATAACTTCGATGAATATTCCTATAACTTCGATAAACATTCCACCAACTTCGATGAATATTCCTATAACTTCGATGAACATTCCGATAACTTAAATGAAGATTCTGAGACAAAATTCTTCGCATTCAAATTGTCAGAAACGGCGTTAAAGTTGTCGGAAACGGCGTTAAAGTTGTCGGAAACGGCATTCAAGTACTCGGAAATGGCGCTCAAGTTCTCGGAAATGGCGTTCAAGTTCTCGGAAACGGTATTCAAGTTCTCGGAAACGGTATTCAAGTTGTCAGAAACGGTATTCAAGTTGTCAGAAACGGCATTCAAGTACTCGGAAACGGCATTCAAGTTGTCGGAAACGACGTTCAAGTACTCGGAAATCAAGTAGAAATTGCAAGAAACCATCATAAAGTTGTCATAAACTGAGTTAAAGTTATAAAAAACCAAGTAGAAATTGCAGGAAACTATGATAAGGTTGTCGAAAACCGAGTTAATGTTGAAGGAAATCAAGTAGAAATTGAAGGAAACTGAGTAGAAATTATCGGAAAACACGTTGAAGCTATTGGAAAAAACTCTTGAATATTTGGACAATTTATTCAAATTTATTTTTTAATTTAGAAAGTTCATGATTAAAAAACTCGATAATATTTTTACATTCTTAAAAACCGGACAGAGATTATCAAATACTTCCATTATTTAATGTAAAAAAGGGCTTTTTTCATCAATTTTAAAAAAATTTTAGATTTTAAAAAACTTTATCTAATCTCAAGTGTCATTATTAATTGATGAGATGTAATTTTTGAAAAAGTATTTCGAGATTTTTATGAAGTTCTTATTCCATTATTTGATTATATTAGTTTTATTCTTTTCTTTTGAATCATTGTTGAGCAAAGAAAAAGTTATTTTTGTCAGATTCAAACAAGGAGTTGATTTTTCTCAGTTTGAAAAATTAAAAAATAGCAATTCGATAATAAGCCAGCAAAAACTTATGCCCGAATCAATTTCTTTTAGTGAAAAGTATAGAAAAGTATCGCAATCTCTTTTACCTGAAAAAATTATAAATATTATTCAAAAAGAAGAACCATTGCTTAGAACAATTATTGTTGAATTTGAAAACAATCTTAGTTCCGAGCAATTTTGCACCAAATTATTGAAAGAAAATCCAAACATTGAAATTGCTGAACCATATTATGAAATGGAATTGCTGGAATACAAGCCAAACGATGAAATGATACTCAATCAAGTAGATTTACTAAATAATATAAAGGCATTTGATGCTTGGGAAGTTTATCAGGGAGATACAAATGTTGTAATTGGTATTTCTGATAGTGGTTTAGACCAAAATCACAATGATTTGAAGGATAATATTGCAATAAATTATGGAGAAATTCCAAACGATAACATTGACAATGACGAAAATGGCTATGTTGATGATTATTTAGGATACAATTTGGCATTTAAAGAAGATAATGTAAATCCAAGTGTAACAATCAATTATGTTTATCAGCATGGTTGTGAAGTTGGTGGTATTGCCGGTGCTCGCACAGATAATCAAATTGGTATTGCAGGTATTGGTTTCAAATCTAAAATATTTCCAATTAAAATTATGGCTGGAAATTCTCTTAAATATAGTTATCAAAGTTTGATTTATGCTGCATCTCGTGGATTGAAAGTACTTAATTGCAGTTGGGGCGCACCAGTTGCCTATTCATCAATAAATCAATCAATTATCGATTATGCTGTTGCAAATGATGTTGCAATTATAGCGGCAGGAGGCAACAAAGGAACAAATGGTGCCACTATTTACGATACTTTCTATCCCGCGGCTTATAAAGGTGTTTTGGGCGTTGGCGAAACGTATTATTCGGATGTTGTTACTGATAATTCTGTGATGGGTGTGCAAACGCGTATAATGGCTCCGGGTGTGAATAATTGGGCAACAAGAAATAATAATCAATATACAAGTAACACTTCAGGTACATCTTATTCTTCTCCGGTTGTTTCGGGAGCAGTTGCTCTTGCAAGAGGAAAGCATCCAGAACTATCTGCAATGCAAGCACTTGAGTTTGTAAGACAATGTACTGATAATATTCTTGAAGTGAATTCAATGAATAAATCTTTGATTCCCGGAAGATTGAATCTTTATAAAGTGGTTTCGAATAATCCATTTTCAATTCCTGCAATTCATCCTGAAAAAGTAAATTATTTCACTGAAGATGGTCTTCCAACAACAAGATTCAAGGAAAATGAAAAAGCAAAAATGAATATTGATTTCAAAAATTATTTAGGTAAAGCCACAAATCTTATATTTACTCTTTCGGTTGCTTATGATCCGGCAAATAGTATCGAAGTACTTGATTCTTTAGTAACTTTGAATGAAGTTTTGCAGGAAAGTACCGGCACTTTTGGAGATTTTACTTTTTTGGTGAAATATTCAAACAAAAGCCGTGTAATTTTTAGAGTTGATGTTTCTGCAGATAATGATTATAAAGATTTTTTCAAATTTGAATTTGTTCCATCATCAGAAATGGCTTTAATAGCAAATAATAATATCAAAATTTCTGTTAGCGATGATGGAGAAATAGGATTTCGTAAATCCGGAACAATGATCGAAGGTCAGGGAATTTCTTTTGGAAATTATGGTAATCAAATATATAGCGGAAGCGGATTGATGGCAACTTCTGCTCTAACAAATCTTGCTTATGTTAATAATGATTTATTTCAAAATGATTTTGCAGTGATCAAGGATTACAGTTATCCAGATCCAAATACTTCGATAATTGATGATTCAAATATGGGAAGTAGAAGAATTGGTTTGGAAATCACTCAAAAATGGGGCTTTATCGATGCAAATATTAATTCGATTTCGTCTGATATCACTATCAAAAATGTAACTACAAAAGCAATCCAATTGCCTGCTGTCGGTTATTATATTGATTGGGATCTTGGAGGAACATTAACAGCATCGAAAAACCACATCAAATTGATAGAAAATGGAATTCCTGATAATTACAAAGGTGAAAAATCTGCCGCTTTGATGGTGGAAATTGTCGATTCGGCATATCCTGTTTTTGGGATGGCTGTGAAAAGTGATGATTCTGATGCAATTGCTCAAGCGGCTGGTTTGCATTATGGAATCACTTCAGATTTTAATAATGAAGAAAGAATATTGTCGTTGAATAGTGGAAAAACTTGGATAGTTGATACTGTTTATGATGTTAGTATGGCAATGGGTATGCAGTGGAAAAATAATTTATTGCCAAATGAAAGCAAAAAATGCAAGATCTGTATTGCTTTTGGAGAAAATCAACAAAAGTTGGAAAAGGAATTAAAGAATTGTATAAACGGATTTGTTTCTGTTGAATCTGGGAAAGAAAACAAAGTGAATATTTATCCAAATCCTGCAAAAAACACATTAAATATATTAATTGGCGATGAAATTAATGGTTTAATTGATTATTCAATTTATTCAATTGAAGGAAAATTATTGATTAATCAAGAGAAAATCTCCGCTAATTATAATCTTGAAATTGATATAAATCAGCTTAAGCAAGGGATTTATATGATTAAAATTCAAAATGGCAAAGAAGCAATTTGGAAAATGTTTATTAAAGAATAGTTCGATTTGAATTAAATAGGAATGGTAAATTGATACAGAAATTGAAAGAAAATCCGCCTTGGTTTTTTGCATTATTGTTAATTATTACTTTTATCACAGCAACGATTGCCGGTACACAATGGGCATTCAAGAATCCTTATGAAGTTGCAAATTGGCAATATGGAATAACATATTCAGTTTTGATTATGACATTTTTGACATTTCATGA
>JANJUO010000584.1 GCA_024710535.1 bacterium | reverse complement strand
ATAATGAAATTCGTTTTAATTTATTGGATATTACTTAATTAGTATATGTATATTTCATTGAGATAATTATTATGACAAAGTTGAAATTTAGAATGACTTATGATAAATTAATTTGGCTTGCCGGTTATCATCATAGATATTTTTTGAATTATAAAAGTGATTTTGTTAATTTTTCACAATTATTTGATGACCCTTTTTCAGATAATTTATTGAATTTAATTGAGGAAATCGAAAGTTATCCAACTACCGAAGAGTTTGATAGTAATTCTACTATATTAAGTAATAAAGTCAACGATGATATATTACTTGCCAAAAAGGTTTATATGAAACTAATTTGGAATGTAAAGATGATTTATCCTAATGATGTGTCTATTTTGAATGTTTTTGGATATAGTTTGTATAAAGAAGCAGGCAAAAAGCCTATGAAATTGCTGAATTTACTTGAAATTGCTTACAAAAATGCTAACGTAGAGCCATATAATTCCGATCTAAGAAACGCCGGCTTTGAAGAAAGCGACATTCTTGAAATTCAAAGTGTTTCTAACTTATTGGATGCAGATTTCTTGGCTCAGCAAGACTTCATTCAGGGCTCGTACAATAGAACAGACAAGCGTAAAAAGCTAATGAACTCTATTTGGGAGCAATTGGTTAAGATTAATAGAGCTTCCAAAATCATTTTTGCGGACTCCCCCGCTATTGCGCGTATTTTTGCATTGTATAAATAGGGATTTGTTATGATTAACAAGCAATTATTCAAAATTGAATACAAGTATATATTTTTTAAATTAGGATCTAAATTATTTCAATCATTATAATTACAGAATCAATTAATTGGAATTTTTTTACTATTTTTGAATTTTAAAATTAATATAAAGAAAAAGTTTATGCAAAAGGATAAAATCAAAGCTAATTTTCTCAATAGAGACAGGGCAATTAAAGTAATTTCTAAAGATGGGTTATTTCGTGCGGTTCTAATCAAAAATTCCAATACCGCAAAGGTGGCTCAGCAAAAGCATCAGTTACAAGAGGCGGGTGCATATTTTCTTTCGCGGGTTTTGACGGGCAGTTCGATGCTTGCCGCTCTGCTTAAGGGCGAAGAAAGAGTGGTTCTATCTATTGAAGGTGCGGGAATGATTTCTTACATCAGCGCCGAAGCCCTTCAAATTGGAGAAGTACGCGGTTTTCTGCGTTTCAAATCTTTGGAAAATGTTGGACAATCTATTGTAAAACTCGAAGATATGCTTGGAGCTGGGTTTTTGCGTGTTACAAAGGTGATGTATAATCAAGCACAGCCGGTTCAGGGCATTATTCCACTTCAATTTGGCGATATAGTAAACGATTTGGCTTATTATTTTACTCAATCCGAGCAAGTTCCTACATTTTTGCAAATGGATTCTGATTTCAACGACGACGGCACAATCAAACATTCCGGCGGACTTATGATTCAGAGCTTACCAAATGCAAGTCAGGCAGAAATAGAAAAACTGCACGAATTTCTAAATGAATTGCCGCCTGTTTGCGACCTCTTCAATCAAGATATAAGCCCCGAAGAGTCTTTGAAAAAGCTATTACCCTTTGAATATAATGTGCTTAGCTCTACTCCACTTGACTTCTTTTGCAGATGTAGTAAGGATGTCTTCAAGGGCAAACTCATAACCTTGGGTAAAGCGGAGCTTGAGGATATGCACAGAATGAATCACAACGAATTAGTATGTCAATTCTGCAACGCACATTATTATTTGACTAATGAAGATTTCAAAGAATTGATTGCTGAAAAAACTGCGAAATTAAATTAAGAGGGAGCCGATATTATGAACAACAATTTTGCCCTTAAATTATCAAAAAATGATTTAAGATGGAATTGTCCGGAAGATGTTTTTGAATTCAAATCGACGGCAGAAGTGAAACCGCTTGAGCGAATAGTTGGACAGGAACGGGCAATTGAAGCAATTAAACTTGGATCGGAACTGAAGGCTAAGGGCTACAACATTTTCGTTACGGGCTTATCGGGCACCGGCAGAACAACAACGGTAAAGAAGATTTTGGATGCGAATTCCTCGAGTTGTCCGATTACTTTTGACTTTTGTTATGTTCATAATTTCAAAGATACGGACTCGCCCACTTTACTAAAGCTACCAAAGAGTCACGGCAAAAAGTTCAGCGAAGCAATGAATGACACGATTGCCTTTCTAAGACGCAGATTGCCTATGCTATTTGAGGAAGAGAATTATCAACATTCAAGGAAGAAGATTATTGAGTCCTTCCAGAATAAAGAACGTGAAGTTCTTTCGCAATTTGATAACAAAATCAAGCCGGTAGGCTTCATCAGGGGTCAGCTGGAGAACGAGCAGGGCAATATTCTTCCCGAAGTTTTTCCGGTAATTGACGGGAAGCCGATTCAAATAGAAGCGTTGGATGAATTAGTCGAAAATAAGACAATTGCAGAAGAAAAAGCTAATGAATTAAGAGAATTGTGGCACAAATTTCATGACGAAATTTATGATTTGGCGCGCGTTGGTATGAAATTAATGCAGGAATTTCGTAAAGATCTGCTCGAAAACGACAAAGCATCTGCACAAATCATTGTTAATTCAGCGTTTAGCAATATTATTGATGAATTTGCTTATGATAAAGTACACGAATATATTAATGAAGTGAAGAATTATATTCTGGATAATCTGAATATCTTTGTTCAAGTGAATTTGCCCACTGTTCCGCAAGCAGAGGACGATTCTGAAATGCAAATGTCGGATCGTTTTCAGCTCTTTTCGGTCAATGTTATATTAGATAACTCATTAACAACGACCGCTCCCATTGTTATAGAAACCAATCCGACCTACACAAATCTGTTCGGCACCATAGAAAAGACCTACGACCAAAAGGGATTTTGGAAAACGGACTTTACAAAGATCAAATCCGGCTCTCTACTTAAAGCGGATCAAGGTTTTTTAATCGTCAATGCCAATGATTTATTCCAAGAGCCCGGAGTTTGGCAGGCATTGAAAAGAGTATTGCTCTATGACAAATTGGAAATACAGCCATTCGATTCATATTTTCAAATTTCGCAATCTCATCTAAAGCCGGAGCCTATTCAAGTATCCGTAAAGGTTATTATAATAGGCGGGCAAACTCTTTACAAGATGCTTTATCATTATGAAAAAGGATTCAAGAAGATATTTAAAGTAAATGCGCAATTTGATTACGAGGCAAAAAATTCTGAAGAAATGCTTTTGAATTATGCGGGCTTTATTTCCATGATTTGCACGAAGGAAAGCATCCCGCACTGCTCTCCAAGCGGCGTTGCGGCAGTGATAGAGTGGGCGGTAGAACAATCGGGCACAAAGCAAAAGGTGATTTTGAAGTTTTCGGATGTTGCGGATGTTTTGCGCGAATCAGCATTCTTTTATCGCGAAGGCAATTCCAAGTTTATTAATAGAGAAGACATCGAACGCACGCTAACCGCGAGGAAATTTAGAAATAATTTGATAGATGAAAAGCTATCCGAGCATATTCTTGAGAACACAATTTTGATTAATACAAGCGGCAAGAAGGTTGGCGAGATAAATGGATTAACTGTTTACAACGATTCGATTTATTCATTTGGGAAACCTGCCAAGATTACTGCAACAATTTCTGCAGGAAATTCGGGTATTATCAATATCGAACGGGAGGCAGATTTAAGCGGCAAAATCCATAATAAAGGCGTTTTGATTCTTACCGGTTTTTTGAGAGAAAGATTTGCTCAAAAACAAGCATTATCCTTGTCGGCTTCTCTTGCTTTCGAGCAAAATTATGGTGGAATTGATGGCGATAGCGCCACTGCGGCAGAAATATATGTTTTGCTATCTGCAATTTCAGGAATACCAATTAATCAAGATATTGCTATCACAGGTTCAGTAAATCAAAAAGGTGATATTCAACCAATCGGTGGAGTTAATGAGAAAATCACCGGATTTTATGAAATTTGCAAATCACGCGGCTTCTCCGGGAATAATGTTGTAATAATCCCTGTTCAAAATGTTAAAGATTTGATGCTTAATAAAGATATTGTTCAATCTTGCGAAAATGGCGATTTTGCAGTATATTCAATTTCAAAAATTGAAGATGCTGTTTCTTTACTATTTGATGTTGAAGCAGGAGAAGCAGATAAAAATGGAAATTATCCCGCAAATACTCTATTCGGAAAAGTTGCTTCTAAATTAAAAAAATTATCTGAATTAAACAGAAAATCAAAATCTAATAATTCATCACAAAAGAAAGAAGTCAAACAATGATAAAATTAAGAAATAAAATTGCTCCTTCATTGCTTTCGTCTGATTTTGCAAATATCGAAAGCGAAGTAAAAAAGTGCGAAAATGCCGGCTGTGATTTGCTACATATTGATATTATGGATGGTCATTTTGTACCTAATATTACAATTGGACCTCTCGTTGTTTCAGCAATAAGACCTCATACAAAATTGCAATTGGATTGCCATTTGATGATTTCGGATCCCGATAAATACGTTCCTGAATTCGTAAAAGCAGGTGCAGATATGATTTCTATTCACGTAGAAGCAACTCATCATTTACATCGCTCTATTCAATTAATAAAAAGTTTCGGAGTAAAAGCAGGTATTGCCCTAAATCCGATAACTCCCCTTGAATATGCAATTAATGCCGCAGAATATTGTGATTTTATTATGCTTATGGCTGTAAATCCCGGATTTGGTGGACAGAATTTCATTACTTCATTTCTAAATAGAGCAAAAACATTACGTAATTATTTGGATAATAATGGATTGGATAATGTTGAAATTGAAGTTGATGGTGGAGTAAAATTGGATAATGTTTTAGAAATAGCAAATGCCGGTGCGAATATTCTTGTAAGCGGTTCAGGCTTATTTAGCGGCAATTTCGAGGATAATGTTAGAAATATGAAAGAAATTTTGAAGTAGAAAATTTTTGATTTAAAAAAAAAAGGAGTTGCTCAGTTTCGAACAACTCCTTTTTAGATTTTATTGCTTAATTAATTTATAAATTGTGTTTGAATTATTATAATTAATTTTCAAAATATATGTTCCATTTGCATAAGAACTAATATTGATTTGCTCTGAAATTGCTCCATTTCTAATTGATTGCGGTTGAGTGAATAATACTCTTCCGCTTAAATCAGATATTTCGAAACCAAAATTAGTACTTGATTCTAAATTTACTTTTAATTGATAAATTCCGTTTGATGGATTTGGAGAAACTTTAAGTTCTAAATTCATAATTACTTCTTCAACAGATGAAGAACTAAAAAGATATTCATCACTCATATTTGTACAACCAAATTCATCAGTAATCAAAACTGTATATTTACCAACTTTTGAATCATCTAATTCCAAGGTTCTTTGAGTTCTTGCCGCTAATTTTTTACCTTCGAAATACCATTGATAACCAACTGCTTCTGTAGAAATAAGTTTATTCAAATGTTGAGAAATTACAGGTTTTGAAGGAGGTGCTTTTTCTTGAATTAATATTTCTGGAGAATTCAGAACACAACCTTCTTTTGTAGTTCCCCGAACCGAATAAAAGCCCGGTTTATTGATATAAATTGAACGAGTTGTATCGCCGGTACTCCACAAATATTTCGAAAATCCAATTGAAGCCACCAATTCTTTTGTACCATCAACACAGATAAAATCATGAATTTTCTGTACAAGAATAGTATCCAATGGATGCTTCTGAACTATAATTGCTTTTGATTTTCTATCGCAATCTCCACTTCCAACCACAGAAAGAGAATATGCACCTGCATCACGAACGGTAATTGATTTTGTTGTTGCACCATTTGACCACAAATAATTTGGATAATCTTTTTTTGCAGTTAATTCAACAGTTTCATTATGGCAGAATAAAATTTCTCCTTTTGCTTCAATTTCAACCATTTCTTCATTGCAATTCATCAAAGGTGCTTTCCAAATTCCTCTTCCATAAGTACCTGCAATTATTTCATTTGATTTTTCATTGATTTCTAAGTCATTAATAACAACATTTGGCATACCTTTTCCGTAAGAAATCCAATTAGCCGAACCATAATCAGAATAAAATACTCCAATATCTGTACCTATATAAATTCTATCTGGAGAATTTTTCTGTACTATCAAAGTATTAACCGGAACATTAGGAATATTGCCTGTTAGATTTGTAATAATATCTTTTTCTACATCTACTTCAACAATTTTCAAATTTTTTGCATAACCTGAATGAGTAACCCAAATTCTTTTAGGATTTTTATGGTCAACGGCAATAAAAGTAATTGCGGCTTCTGATGAACCATAAACGA
>JANJUO010000535.1 GCA_024710535.1 bacterium | reverse complement strand
GCGGCTCGAGCAATCCATTCTGATATGAATCTTCAAGAGCAGATTCGCTATCACCTAATACACCGGGTATTAATCTAACAATAGCATCAGTGAGAACAACTGCGGGAAGTTCGCCACCGCTTAATACAAAATTGCCTATTGAAATTTCTTTTGTAATTAACGCTTCTCTAATTCTTTGATCGATACCTTTGTAATGACCGGCAAGAATTATTATATTTTTTTTTAGAGATAATCTGTTTGCCATTGGTTGATCCAAAATCTCACCATCTGCCGCCATAAAAATAATTTAATCATAATGTCTTTATGATTTTAGTTTCTCAATGCAATTAAATACCGGCTGACACTTTATCAACATTCCGGCGGCGCCTCCATAAGGATAGTCGTCTATATGTTTGAATTTATCTTCAGCATAGTCGTGCAAATTATGCGTAACAATTTTGGCTACATTTTTCTGTCTGGCAATTTTGATAATACTTGAATTAATGGCGCTCTCCATAATTTCAGGGACTGCCGATATCAAATCAATTCTTATTTTTTCTTCGTTAATCATCTGCATCTTCGTCCTTATCTTGATTTAACAAATCCATCAATCCATCCATAACATTTACATAAATTTTCTTTTGTCTTTTGTTAATTTCAAGGATAAATTCAGGAATAAATGGAATTGGCAATTCACCTTGTTCTGTTTGAACCAAAATACAGTCATTAGCAGGCATTTCCCAGTATTCAATAACTTTACCGATCAATTTACCGGTTTCATTATTAAAAACTTTATAATTATTAAATTCCCCTGCAAATACTTTTTTGTTATCATTTTCGAGAGCATTTTCATCTACAAAAACACCTTGTTCTTTCATTTTGAGTGCCTCTGCATCCGATTTGATCTCGTTGATAATTATAGAGCCGTATCCTTTGCTTGAATTCAATGATTTTAATGTAAAAACTTTTGCAAATTTTTCGGAAAATCCAATTTTTATACTTACTTCTTTTGCAATTTTGATTTTCCATTCAGGGCAGTCTGATAATATCATTTCGCCGTTATATGCTCTTACACCTGAGATGGTTCCTATGTATTTATAATTCATTATTTACTTAAAATTATTAGTAATTAATATTTACTTCACACGATTATATTGGAAATCATTTTTCAAATAAACTCCGCTTGAATTTCCATCAATGAAAGCATAAATTGAATCTTTTCCAACAAATTGATATACAATTCTTTGTGGGAAATCGTGCTTTTCATTCATAAAAATAATATGATTAGCTGAATCTTTTTTGAATTCAAATGGAATTGGAGGCTCATTTTTTCCGATAATTGTAGGCAAATAAAAAATCTTGCCATTTCTTGAATTAATTTCTATTTTTTCTAAGAAAATAGTATCTGCATCTCTTAGCATAAAAGTAACACCTGAAATTGTACTATCATCAATTCGGGAATATTTTTCGCCCAAATTCATAGGATTATTAAAACTCTGCCAATTCCCAATAATTTGGCTTACTTTTTCTAATTTGTCGATTTTCTGCTCAGAGCAGGAAAATAGTAAACCTGCTATTACAGTTAAAAATAGGATTTTCAGATAATTTTTTTTCATAATTACATCTTTTTTAATTTAGCAAAATGGAGAATTAATTGTTTTTGTCCAACGGAATTGAATGTTATAGTGGCTTTTCTTGCCTGTCCTGAACCCGACAGGGCAACAATTCTACCTTTACCGAAACTATTGTGATAAACGACATCGCCAACAGCATATTCGTTTACAACAGGCTGAATTTGAGAATAATTTTGTTCGGTATCTGGAATTTGGTTATAACTTTCTTTGATTGCAGGTTTTGGCTGTGGTTTTGCAAATGTCTTCTGCGGATAAGTAGTTTTTTGTTGATAAGAATTTTCGATGAATCCGCTTGTTGGTTTGCCCCAATATTTTGTTAATTCATCAGGAATTTCTCTTAAAAATGGCGATGGAACAGCCGTTTGAACATCACCAAATTTGGCACGTCTGAGTGCATAAGATAGAAACAATCTTTCTTTTGAACGTGTAATTCCCACATAAAACAATCGGCGTTC
Organism: bacterium; assembly: GCA_024710535.1. GTDB lineage: Bacteria > Bacteroidota > Ignavibacteria > Kapaibacteriales > UBA2268 > JANJUO01. Next base: position 4,540 of record JANJUO010000535.1, on the reverse strand, counting down.
CTCTTCTTCCTCTTCTTTTGTTGTATCTATTCTTGATAATGGGAATAGACCTTTTTCAAGCCCGGTAATGAATACATTAGGGTATTCCAAGCCCTTTGCAGAGTGAAGAGTCATCAAAGTAATGGCATTACCATTCAAATCTTTCTCATCAATATCAGCAACGAGTGAAATTTGCTGAATATAATCCTCGATTGATAGATCTGGATTATTTGTAAAATACTGCTTTATATCAAATAGTAATTGATTGATATTGCTCCAGCGATCGAGCGAGTCTTCGGTATTGATTTGCCTATACATTTCCAAAATACCGGTTGCATTTATATATTCGGAGATAACATCAACAGGCGGCATTTCTTTCAGCATTTGGCTATATTTTCTGATAAAAGATGCAAATGCTTTTGCAGATTGGGCAGATCGATTTTGCAAATGAACCACTTTGTCCGCATTATCAAAGACATCAAAAAGAGTTTTGTTGTAATCTTTGGAAAATTCTTTTATATGATTTATTGAAGTCTGACCAAGCCCGCGTGGAGGTTCGTTTACAATTCTAAGCAAAGATTCTGCATCCTTTGGATTAATCAAAATCCTAATATAAGCAAGTACATCTTTGATTTCTTTTCTTTTATAAAATGAAACGCCACCCACAATTATATATGGCAAATTCAATGCTCTAAGTGATGTTTCCAAAGATAGAGATTGCGCATTTGTTCTATAAAGAATTGCAAAATCTTTAAGATTGAGTCCGGAATTATACATTCTTTGGATTATTTCGGCAACTTTACGAGCTTCTTCACGGTCGTCAGAGCATGCCAATACTTCAATCAAATCACCTTTGGGATTATCTGTCCATAATTTTTTTGGAATTTGTCTGCTATTATTGCTGATAACTGCATGAGCGGCGGCAAGAATCACTTTCGTACTGCGATAGTTCTGCTCCAATCTTACAATTTTAGAATAAGGATAATCTTTCTGGAAATCGAGAATATTCTGAATTTCGGCACCACGCCAACGGTATATACTTTGTGCATCATCACCAACAACGCAAATATTTTGATGTGCTTTTGCCAGCATTTGAATTGCAATATATTGGGCTTTGTTTGTGTCTTGATATTCGTCAACGAGTATGTATTTGAATTTATCTTGATATTCTTTCAAAATATCTTTTGATTTGCCAAGCAAACTAATGAAATTCAAAAGTAGATCATCGAAATCCATTGCATTATTTCGAACAAGAGTATTTTCGTATTCTCTGAAAATCTCTGCAATTTGTCTTTCGATTGAATTTGTGGCACTACGTTCGAATTCTTGCCAACTTATCATCTTATTTTTGCATGATGAAATCACTCCACGAACATTTGCAGGCTGTAGTTTTGCTGAACCGTAATTTGCATCTTTCATCAAATTTTTCACAACACTTGTAGAGTCATCTTGGTCGTAAATCGAAAAATTGCTTTCGTACCCTATCTTGCTGGCTTCAAGTCGAAGGATTCTTGCAAATACAGAATGGAATGTGCCCGCCCAAATATTTCTCGCCAATTTATAATGAACAAGGCGTGCAATTCGCTCTTTCATCTCATTAGCAGCTTTGTTTGTGAAAGTAAGAGCAAGAATATTACTTGGATTAATATTATTTTCAATTAAATAGGCAATACGATTAGTGAGAACGCGAGTTTTTCCACTACCGGCGCCTGCAAGAACCAAAATCGGACCATTTATAATTTCAACAGCTGATTTTTGTTCAGGATTCAAGCCTTCGGTTATAGCAGATTTATTTGAATTTGAAATTGATTCAAAATTGTTTAAATATTCAGACATTTTATAAAAAGTGATAATCAAAAAAACAAAAATACGATTTTTTTGCCTTTTAATAGTCATAATATATTAAGAGACTGCTGAAAAAGTTATGTTGAAATACTAATGCAAATGGCTTCAGAGCCCTTTGTTACATACTGAATCTGTAACAAGTGACTTCAGCCAAGTCCTTAACGTCTTAATTATCTACTTTCAACAGACTGAAATAAAATTTTAGTCTAATAAATTCTCTGGATTTTCCATCACATTTGTTGTAACAACTGCATAGCGAACAAGTTCTGCCGCACTATTGAGTTTGAGTTTTTTCATTAAATTATAGCGATGCGTTTCAACCGTACGCGAACTCAAACTTAATGTATCGGAAATTTCTGCTGTTTTTCTGCCCAAGGCAATCAAATTCAGGATTTCCTGCTCACGTTTTGTAATAGTAATCTGCTCATCTACCTGTAGATTTGGTACATATCTATTTTGCATTATCATAATGATAGATTTGCTAAAAACTCGCTCGCCCAGTAATACTGTATGAATTGCTTTTATCAAATCTTTGGCGCCGATATCTTTTGTAAGATAGCCATCTGCACCTGCCATTAATGCTTTTTCAAGGTGGTTCGAATCTTCGAATGCTGTTAGCATAACAACAAAAGTATCAGGCGAAGTCATTTTAATTTTCTTAACAGCATCAATTCCGGACATCATAGGCATCATTATATCAAGCAACGCGATAGTTGGTTTATGATATGCAACCAAGTCTGCAGCATCCCGTCCATTAGACGCTTCATCAATGATTTTCAAAGATTTATCCATTGAGAGCAATCTTCGTATGCCAGCTCTTACAACTTCGTGATCGTCTGCTATTATTATTGAAATCGGATTATTCTCGTCAAATTGCATTTTTTTTCTTTATTTATTATTTTTAAAAAAATTATATACGAAATACTTTAAAAAAAATTTATATACTATCTATTTCTTTTATCCATAAATTAAATTCTGCATCGCTTGGCATTCTCCAATCTGCTCTCTGTGAGAGTGAAACTGTTCCAACTTTCACTCCATCCGGCATAGATGATCGCTTATATTGACTTATGAAAAATCTTTTGTAGAATCCTCTGAGTAATGATTTGATTTCTTCGTCATTATATACATCGCCAAATGCTTTTCTAATCAAAATAAAAATTTTCTTTGGTGCAAAATTGTATCTAAGAAAATAGAAAAGAATGAAGTCATTTATCAAATAAGGTCCAAGCGATTTTTCGGTATCTTGAATAATATTTCCATCTTTATCAGGTGGAAGAAGTTCAGGCGAAATAGGTGTATTTATAATATCATTCAAAATTATGGAAATTTCACCATCAAAAACATCATTTGCATACCAATCTATCAAATATTTAATCAGTGTTTTTGGAATTCCTGCATTGATGCCGTACATCGACATTTGATCGCCATTATAAGTGCACCATCCAAGCGCATATTCAGACATATCACCGGTGCCAACCACAATTCCGTTTACCTGATTAGCAATATCCATCAAAATTTGAGTACGTTCTCTTGCCTGAGCATTTTCATAAACAATATCATAATTTTCCGGATTATGATTTATATCTTCAAAATGCTGAAGAACAGATTTTGTTATGTTAATTTCTCGAAAACCTGTTTTTAGAAGTTCAATCAATTTTACGGCATTCGATTTTGTTCGTCCTGTAGTACCAAATCCCGGCATTGTAACCGCTGTAATATTTTCTAAAGGAATATTGAGTTTTTGATATGTTTTTACAATTGAGAGAAGGGCAAGAGTGGAGTCTAAACCGCCGGAAACGCCAACAACTGTGCTTTTTGTACCGATATGTTTGAGTCTTTTTGCCAAACCTGTAACTTGAATTTTGCTTATTTCCTCACAATTATTTCTTCTTTCATTGATATCTGCCGGAACAAATGGATTTTGAGAATAATCTCTATCAAAATGTTCGCCATTAAAATATCCGAAATCTGCAAGAACTCTTCTGAATTGTTTGTCGCTTTTGGAAATTGAATATGTATTATTTTTTGTGCGATCATTGGTTAGAATTTGAACATCAATAAATGCAGAAATAATTTTTGACTCAAACAAAAAATCTCTGAATTCTGATAGCAATTTACCATTTTCATATATCATCAAATGACCCGAAAACGCTGTATCAGTTGTGGATTCATTAGAATTTGCACCTGCATAAACATAAGCTGAAATTAATTTTGCAGATTGGAATTTTACGAGTTCATTTCTGTAAGTATTTTTTCCGAGTTGCTCATTACTTGCCGACAAATTAAAAATTAAAGTTGCTCCCATTATTGCCAAATCATTACTTGGCGGCTTAACTGCCCATAAATCTTCACAAATTTCCACACCAAAACACAAATTTTCGTCATAAATACTCTCGAAAATCAAGTCTGCTCCAAATGGAACAGCGTAAGTGCCAATGGTGATTGTATTGTTCGTTCTATCGAATTCCGAGCTGAACCATCTTTCTTCGTAATACTCATTATAATTGCAAATATATGTTTTGGGAACTACTCCGATAATTTCACCTTGAGAAACAATAACCGCACAATTATATAGTTTTCCGGCATTTATTAAAGGGGCGCCCAAGATATATGTAGTTTTGAATTCTTCTGAAAATTCACAAAAATCTATTAGAGCTTCTTCAACTTTTTTGAGTAAAAGTTTCTGAAAAAACAAATCGCCACAAGTATAACC
>JANJUO010000506.1 GCA_024710535.1 bacterium | reverse complement strand
ACGGCTAAGTTATAATCATCGCAATGAATGAATAATCTTACATTGTCATAAGATACTCCATTGTCCAAAAAAACAGCCGTACTAAATCTTTTTTTCATCAAAAAATATTTATAATTTATTAATTTTCAAATTTTCACTTTTATAAAATCTAATTTATGAATTTTTTTAAAAATACAATAACTTTATTTTATTAATTTAAATTAAAAATTGCATATTTTTATTTTGTAAGCACTCAGACGAATGAAAACAATTTACTCTTTCTGGCAAATCGTTTCAAACAAAATATTCTTGATTATAAAATATATTATTTTCGTTTCGTTAATTTTAATTTAAACCAATTAAATTCATGGGAATAACTCAAGAAAATATTAACTCTGCAATTAATCTTGCAAAAAAATACGGTGCTTCTAAATTGCTTTTGTTTGGCAGTGCTTTGGACGACCCGCAAAATGCAGTTGATTTGGATTTGGGTGTTGAAGGTATAGAGCCATCTAAGTTCATTCTATTTGGTGCTGATTTGGAAGATATTATTTTGAAAACAGTTGATATCGTACCTTTGGAATCGGATTCCAGTTTTGTAAAGCATATAAAAAAATATGGAAAATATTTTCATGAAGCACCAAATTTTAATTTAAGAAATAAATAATGAAAACGATTGAATAAATTTCAATAGTAAAACAGTATTAATTCAACAAAAAAACCTTCCGAAGATTTTATTCTTCGGAAGGTTAATTTGTTTCTATTGTTCAGTCGGATGTTACATCCGACATTTTGTGCATTAGTTGTAACTACTGAAGGAAGAATATTATTCCCTACTTCACTACCACTACTCTCTCACTTACGCTCTTTCCACAACTTTTTAATATTACGTTGTAGGTACCGGAGGTTAGATTTTCTGCGTTGATTGTGAGTTTGTGAGTACCTTTAGTTTCCGTGCCATTTGCTAAATCGAGTACTTTTCTGCTACCGATATCGAATAAAGCGAGTTCGATTTCACAATCTTCTGCTAATTCATAAACCACTTCTGTTGTGTTTGAGAATGGATTTGGATTAACTTTTAATTGAATATATTCTTCAATGTTGTTTTGGACAGTCAAAATTTGATTATCACAAGGTATTGTCCAATCATAAATTCTATGTTCTTGAAAAGCATTGCCGGTGGCAGATGTGAAGCCTAAATATACATATTCATCTTCTTCAAGATTCAAATAATCTCCTAAATCAAAATTATCAATTGTCAAAGTAGGAGTTTGCCAATTTTCATTTTTATCTATCCATATTTTTAAATAGTGCATTGAATTACTATATTCAATTTTGACATAATAAATGCTATCTTGTTGAATCAGAATCATATTAGAATTTATTCCAAGGCAAGAAGATTCAATTGAGTGGTCGGCAGTATTTGGTTTACTACCCATTGTTTGTACTGCTACATGGTTTCCATTTGGATCATATTTATTTTTGTATAAATCAAATTCTACTGCAATACTATTTTCGATGCCAACATAACTAATAGATCCTCCAACTTCTCCAAGCATAGGATAATTATGATTTTGGAAAACTAAGGCAATTCCATCTGCACCGGGAATAGAGTACTCTTTTTCATTATTATTGTCGCCATAGTGAACACTAAATTTAAAAGTAGTTTCAAAATCATTATATACTGAAAATCGATTTTTTAACCAGATCGAACCGCCATTCCATGTTTTTGCATCAGTAAGTTTTATGTGTTTTTTTACTTTTTTTGCACTTCCAACAAAGATGATACTACTATCACCAACATTTACCTGATGATTTGAAATGATTATTTCCTTTGTTATGGTATCTGAATATATCGATTTTAACTTTGTAAAATAGTAATAAATTCCACTATTTGCTTTTGTTACATTTTTTATTATTGGATTTGCTTTGTTTGAGATGAATCCGTCAGGACCATACCAAAAATGTTCATAATTGTCTAAATTTGCTGGTAATTCTACAAAAAGTTGTAAATTATCACCAATACATATTGGACTATTAGATGAAATTTTGGGATTTAATTCCAACCCTGTTCCAAAAAGTTGCAAGATACCCGGAGAACCAATCTTGTCGTGATAAAACTCAAGAGCTCCACTTGTCCTGCCTTTCTTACTTGGCTTGAATTTTATATCTAATTGATGAGTTTCGTTTGGGAATATTGTTAATGTATCGAATGATGGTATTAGAGTAAAATCAGTTCGATTGGTACCGGCTTTTTTTACATTATTTATAAAAATTGGTTCGTTTCCATTGTTGGAAATAATAAATGCTTTTTTGTTTATTATCGAATCTCTCAAATAAACATATCCACAATCAATCTGACCCCATTTTAATACAAAATTAGATTCAACCCCAATTCCTTTTAATTGATATTTAAGAACTTTACCATTAAATTGTATATTAAGTTCTGCTAAATGAGGTCCTTTTTTATTAGGTTTGAATCTTAATTCAATATGATGTGTATCTTTAATATTAAGTGTATATGGATGAGAGCCAGCAAGAATTTCAAAATTGGAGGAATCTACCCCGACTATGTAAACAGAATCAATCCTTGCATTTGCCCTACCTATGTTTATTAAATAATTCATTATCAGTGTATCTTTTGCTTTATCAATAATTGCATTGCCAAAATCGATGTCATAACCAATGCAAACTGGTGAAACCACACTCCAATAGAAATTTGAAGTATCAGATTTAATTTGCGAAAATGCATTTAAATTAAATATAAAAAAAACAATCAAGAAATAATATTTGATTTTCATAATTTACTCCTTTTTCTAATCTATATTTCTAACTATTCTGAATCCAAGAACCCAATTTTCCGAATTCATATAATATGGTATTCTTGCCGAACTTCTTACATATCCTGCTTCACCATAATTATCACTGCCTTTTGTTACAAAATCACCAGGAATAACAATAGTTGGTGTGTATGGATTTGTTATTGGTTCCTTGGTATATTTTACATAAGGGCTCCAAGTCCATTCATTAGCATTTCCTAACATATCATATAAACCTAATGCATTGGGTTGTTTTTTCCCAACTTCCTCAACAGAATAATTTGAATTGCATTTATACCAAGCAATTTTTGCTAAGTTATTATCTATTGGATTACAAGATAAATTAATCAAATTGCCATTATATAAATCTGTTGTTGTTCCTGCTTTGCAAGCATATTCCCATTCTGCTTCAAGAGGTAATCTATAGCCATTTGCGGAGAAATCACAAACAACTTTCCACTCATACATACCCAAATCCCAACTAAATATATAACAAGGTTCCAATCCTTCCCATTTACTCAACTCGTTACAGAAATCTAAAACTTCTCGAAATGTTAAATAAACAGCAGGATAATTGAGTCCTTTACTATATTTGTCAATTCTGCCAATAATTTTTCTGTAAAGTTTTTCAGTAACTTCATATTTACTCATATAAATTGTTTTAGTTAATGTAACTTCATGAACTGGAAATTCGTTTACTGAAATAAATGTATCTATAAATTTACCCGTATTCCCCATCATAAACTTTCCGGGATAAATTACAACAAAATCTTCTTCTTTCATTGGATGGTCAAGCAATATTACTCTAGCCAAATAATTATCGCTTTCTACCACTGGTACTTTGAAATTATATGAAAGTCCATAAATATTATCAGCAATTGTTACCCAAGGGGAGGAATCATTAATCCTATATTCTAATTTAACTCTTTGATTAGGGTCTATTCCATCCCAAGTAATTACAGTATCAGAGCCAGCAATAAAAACTTCTTTCCCATTTGGATGCGTTAATTCTAATGGAATATCTTCTTTTGGGAAGTCTTTATGGCGAGCATAAACTTTATAAGTAAAATTGCAATCATCATTAACAAATGTAAGCGTTACATTTTTGAAATTTTGATTCTTGGGCAAATAACTTATTTTTAAATCTGTTGATTCGCCTGGTAGCAAATAAAAGTTATCTGGTGTTACTTTAAAATTTGGGTCGGATGAAAGTATTTTGGAAACATCTACAATTGTTCCTATTGATTGGATTGTTATACTTTTTTCCATCAAAACATTTGGCTCAGGGTCAATAAAGTGAATGGTTTGTTTGTTGAATTTAACTTTCAATAAATATCTTTGGGCTGGTGTATATAGTTTTGAATCTGATACATTTAGAGGATTGTACTTCAATTGTAAATCATATTTAAATAAGTTGCACTTTCCACCATCCCAAGAAATTGTACAAGGAGTATGAGATTGAATTCTCTGTTGTAAATGATATGCGATATTTATTGCGGCTTCTTTTCCAATAACTCCATCAGTAAACATACCACCCGTATAATCACACAATTTCTTTAAAGAAACCTTTATTCCATCCTGTTCAATATCAGCAGAATTATAAATTATTGCATTAAATTGAATGTCATAGTATTTGCAAATGTCCATACATTCATATAAATCTTCCTGTCTTAATTGGCTATACCAGCCGTCTGTATAAAGAATCGCAACTCGCTTATTTTTTCCAGTTTTGGCAATGTTTAATAAGCCAGTATATTTATTAAGCAATTGTTCTATAAAATCATTTCCCCCATAAGAATAAACATCTGATATTTTACTTAAAATAAGTTCCTTATCTTCAGTAAAATCTGTAACTAAGTCTGCACGAGAATGGCACACTTGCATAGCAAAATCAGATGGAGAAAGTTCAATTGCATTTACTAAAGTTTTGGCTGTTTCTCTTGCATATTCAATTGACATAGTATCGCCAATTAAATTTGTCATCGAGCCAGAAACATCCAAACTCAATACAACAGAAACATCTCTTGGTGGAGTATCTGGCTTGCAAACTAAATGAGTTATTACCTTTTTTTCGCCATTTTCAATCAATTCAAAATCTGAAATATTTATATTTTTGATTTGCTTACCTTTAGAATCTGTTAAAACAAAATCCATTTTCATAATTGGATAAGCGGATGTATCAACATTTAGAATTGTCAAATTCTGAGCAAATGAAATAAATAAGTTCATTCCAAAAAAGATGATAAATGTGATTAGAATTTTTATAAAGAAAAATCTTAACTTTAAATAACTAATAATTGAATTTTTAGTTTTCATTTAATAAATCCAAAGAAGTCCTAAACAAATTCTAAATTACGAATATAATTACATAAAAACAAATTCTTATGAAAATAAAAAACTGCTCTATACATCTGTTTAGAGCAGTTATATTCTAAATTGAAATTATTTCCCTACCTCACCACCACTACTCTCTCGCTCACACTCTTTCCGCAACTTTTTAGAATTACGTTATAGGTGCCGGAAGTGAGATTTGCTGCGTTGATTGTGAGTTTGTGTGTTCCTTTTGTTTGTGTTCCATTTGCTAATTCGAGTACTTTTCTGCCGCTAAGGTCGAAGAGTGAGAGTTCAATTTCGCAATCTTCTGCTAATTCGTAAATTACTTCTGTGCTGTTTGAGAATGGATTTGGATTAACAGTTAATTTCAAATTACTTGTGATTGCTTTTGCAACATAAACCGCATCTTTATTATACAACAATGTCTTAAAGGTCTTGTTTGAAATAATATCTGCGTATTCGATGCCTTTTAATTCTGTGTATTTTCCTGAATTAACATCGAAATTCATAATTCGTAATTCGTAATTTTCATTTGCTCCATCAATAGCAACTGTTGATTCATCATCTCCCCAAATCACGATAGAAGTTCTGCCATCAACAACTCGTCCAGCTCCAACAATCTTGCTTTCATTGTTCATTACACCAATTTCTGAATTATCTTCTAAATCTATTTCCATTATCAAACTTGCGTTATTGCCTGTAAATTCATAATCAAGTTTGATATTTCTTGTGTCAAAATCCTGTATTACGTTTGAAGAAGCAGTTCTTCCCAAAGCATTTGCTGGATAAATTAATGTATCTTTTGCATTCAGATATGCTTGATAGCCCTCGCCAGGCAATTGATTTCCAATTTGATTAACTCCTCCCGGCATATAGATTTTACCATCTGCACGCTTCACAATTATTAAGCGACCTGCATCAGTTATCGAAGCAAGAGCAGTAACAATACTCATCGGCGAATTTCGCAAGTATGGAATAATCGACCAACCATTATTCAGATAAACAGGAGTATTTTCAGGAACAACAGCGGTTCCGGTAATTCCAAGAGTATCAGCTTTTGTTAGATATGCTTGATAGCCAAACTTCACATCCCATTTACCAATTTGATTCAATCCGCCCGGCATAAATATCTTTCCATCAGCTCGTTTCATAATCACAAGATTTGGATTTAAACCTGATGTTATGTATTGAAGTGAGTCCGGAGCATCGGGTGATATGTATGAAGAGATGAGATTCCAACCGGATTTGAAATTGATTTTAGATGAAATAATACTTTCATAAAATAATTCAATTTCGTTGGAATATACTGTGCCAATGCTATTAGTAGCATAAGCTCTAATAAAATAAGTTGTATCACTTAATGGATTTTCAATACTTGATTGAAAAATTCCAATTGTACCTGAATTGATAACCAAACCATCTGAAATAGTTGGATTTCCTGAAAAATTATAGCAGATACCTCTTGATGTTATATTTGAAAATCCATCAGAAATTACTTCACTTTCTGTTTTAAAAAGAGATTCAGATAATTCAACCTGCTTTATCGAGTCAAGAACAGGCAATCCCTTTACAGAAAATTTCCAAACATCAGACCACTCACTTTCAATATCTTCAAATTTTGCTTTCACCCGCCAATAATATGATTTTGATTCATAATTAGTTATTGGAAAATTATTCATACCAATTAAAGAATCATTAATAATTAAATTTGAAAAATCAATCAAATCAGATATTTGAATATAGTATTTATCAATGTATGGAATTGAATTCCATTTTAAAGTAGTATCAGCATAAACTTTTGCATTAT